>JAIRYC010000042.1 GCA_031267965.1 Oscillospiraceae bacterium
CGTCACTTTTGGCGATTTAGAGCCTGTTTTTGTTGGTGAGCTTGCCAAGCAAGAACTCAGCATGGAAAAATTCATTTCAATCCCGGGCGAAGTCATGGATTTTTACCGCATGATACGCCCGTCGCCGCTGGTACGCGCCTATGCGCTCGAAAAAGCGCTCGGCACGTCCGCGCGGATTTACTACAAATTTGAGGGAACAAATACCTCCGGTTCCCATAAGCTTAATTCTGCCGTTGCACAGGCGTATTATGCAAAAAAACAAGGACTTAGCTCCTTGACCACCGAGACCGGCGCCGGGCAGTGGGGTACCGCTATGAGCATGGCGTGCGTCTACTACGGCATTGACCTGAGCGTATATATGGTTAAAATCTCCAGTCAGCAAAAACCCTACCGCAAGGCTGTCATGCAGACCTACGGTGCTTCTGTAACGCCTTCGCCATCTAATACGACAAATGCCGGACGTGCCGCGCTCGCGAAAAATCCGGAAACCGGCGGTTCCCTTGGCAATGCTATCAGCGAGGCGCTGGAGGTTGCCATGGGGCGCGAAAATTGCCGTTATGTGCTCGGCTCTGTGCTCAACCATGTACTTTTGCACCAAAGCGTAATTGGGTTAGAGGCGCGTGCCGCTATGGATAGCCTGGAAGAATACCCTGATGTTATCATCGGCTGTGCGGGCGGCGGCTCAAACCTTGGCGGATTGATTGCGACTTATGCCGCCGACAAGCTTGCCGGCAAAGCGAACCCGCGAATACTTGCGGTGGAGCCGGCCAGCTGCCCCAGTTTGACGCGTGGCAAGTTCGCCTATGACTTCGGCGATGTCGCCAGGACCACACCGCTCATCAAAATGTATACCCTTGGCAGCGGCTTCAAGCCCCACGCCAACCATGCTGGTGGTTTGCGCTACCACGGGATGAATACCACGCTCTCTCAGATGTATGAAAATGGCATGCTGGAAGCAAGAGCCGTCCCACAACGCTCGGTGTTTGACGCGGCGGTGCTGTTTGCTCACACAGAGGGTACGCTTCCCGCACCGGAATCCTCGCACGCAATCCGTGCCGCGATTGATGAAGCGCTTGCCTGCAAAGAGAGCGGCGAAAGCAAGTGCATCCTCTTCGGGCTGTCTGGCACAGGGTACTTTGATATGCAGGCGTATCAGGATTACCTCAGCGGCGCTATGGATGACAACATCCCCGACGACGCGACACTACAGAGCGGTTTTGACTCTTTGCCGAACATCGGCTAAACAACAAATATTTACTTAAAAAGGAGAATTTATTATGTCTGATCATACAACAAACACGACTGCTGTCAATGGCGAGAAGCGCGTTGTTGTTGCAGAAAAATCCAAAGGACTTAGCGTTCGGGACCTCATGCTTGCGGCCATACTGCTCGCGGCGGGGCAGGTGCTCAAGGTGACCGTTGGTACAGCAATCGCCTCGGCGACCGGCGGCGCAATCAAGCCAAACTTTATCATCGCCATGTATTGCCTTGCAATCCTGCTGATTCGTCCAAATTTTCCGGAAGCGGCAATCATCGGTATTCTGGCAGGTGCGGTGAATCAAATCATGCCCGCGACGCCGCTCATTAACTTTGGTTCGGAGCTTGTCGGTGCAATTGTAATTTGTCTTATCGTCATGATACCGCTTGAAAAAACCAAAATGCCTGCCCCGCTCACAGGATTTCTCAAAACTACGCCGGGAACGTTTATAGCGACGCTCACAAGCGGGTTCACCTTTGTGGCGCTGCAATATCTGCTCCTTGGCGTTAAGCTTCCCGGCGCGCAAAAGCCAATCAGCCTGCCGGACGGCTACCTAGTCGTTTTCCTGGGAGTCATCTTTGGGACGGCGACAATCAACGCGGTAATTGTTCAGGTGCTGTATCCCGCGCTCAAACGCGTATTAAAAAAATAATGCACAAAACACAGTGCGCAGCGATCAATTGTTCAGCCATTCACTGTGCACCGTAAATTGTGTGTTTAATGAGGAGTAACAATGGACGCAGTCGTTTTTAGCAACGTCACGTTCCGCTATCAGGACGCAAGCCGCAATGCCATCACAAATCTGAGCCTTGTGATTGGAGCGGGCGAGTTTGTTGGCGTGACCGGTTCTGGCGGAACTGGCAAATCCACGCTGCTTTACGCTATGGCCGGAGCGGTGCCGCATTTTCTCAAAGGCGATTTCTACGGCTCCGTGACTGTGTTTGGCGTTGATACTGTCGATACCTCTCCGGTTGAGCTTGCGCGTGCCGTGGGGCTTGTCATGCAGGACACCGACAGCCAGTTTGTGGCGGTGGAGGTTGAGGACGAGCTGCGTTTTGGGCTTGATAACTTCGGCATACCAAAGACGGAGTATGAAGACAGGCTATCAGAGGCGTGCCGCGTCTGCGGGATAGAAGCCTTGCGCAACCGGATTATCCGGGAACTTTCCGGCGGACAAAAGCGCAAGGTGGCCATCGCGTCAATTCTTGCTATGCGCCCAAATCTGCTTATTTTGGACGAGCCTGCAGGCGAGCTTGACCCGCCCTCCAAGCGGCAAGTGTTCCGTACGCTGGCGGAGTTGAAAGATAAGGGCATTACCGTTGTTGTCGCTGAGAAAAACGCCGCGCTGCTTCACGAGTTTTGCGGCAGGGTAATCACGCTGGAAGGGGAAGGATATGTTCAAGAATAAGGCACACCGCAGGCACGACATGTCGCCATCTGCCGTGCCTGCGCGAGAAAGCGAGATTCTGTGCTTCGAAGACGTGCATCTATCCTTTGGCGACCTTAAACTATTGCAAGGCGTGAGCTTTTCCGTTCGAGCTGGCGAATTTGTAATCTTGCTTGGAGAGAACGGTGCGGGCAAATCAACCCTGCTGCGCCTGTGTAACGGGCTGATCAAGCCGGCGTCTGGTTCGGTTACTGTTCGCGGGCACGATACACAGCTTGTCAAAACAAGCCGCATTGCCAAGGAGGTCGGCTTCCTCTTCCAAAACCCGGATCGGCAAATCTTTAACAAAACCATCCGTGAAGAAATTGAGTTTGGCATAAAGCTTCACGGAATTCCAGTGCGCGAAAGCTACAACGAATTCAGAATACCTGATTTTGCGCTGAACGACGACCCGTTTACGCTCTCGAGAGGGGAGCGGCAGCGCGTTGCGCTTGCGTCCGTCCTTGCCTGTGAGCCGCGGCTGATGCTGCTTGACGAGCCGACGGTTGGTCTTGATGACTGTGAGGCGCGCCAACTGATGGATGCTGTCAAGCGGCGGCAGAAGGAAAACAACGCCGCGGTGTTGCTCATTACGCACGACCTTGATCTTGCCAACGATTATGCGGATAGAAAATTACTTTTGGAAGGAGGGCGCATTGTCCATGCTGACATATCATCCTGGCAAGACTTTGCTGCACAGGCTTGACCCAACGCTTAAGGTACTCATCGCTTTTGCCATCAGTACCTTATGCTTTGTTGTTACCAATGTTTTTGTGCTTCTTGGGATTCTGGTGTTCGAATTCCTGCTCTCGCTTTCCTGCGGACTGTGGAAGTGGGGTCTGCGCAGTATCTTTGGTTTGCTGAAATTCTGTCTGTTGTTGTTTGTTATACAAATCCTCACCTATAGTACTGGCGAAATTTTCCTGCGTATTTACGGCGACTGGGTAATAACCTATGAGGGCATACTCATCGGACTAATCCTTACCCTGCGCATCACGGCTTCCGCGCTTCCATTAGCGCTTATGCTTCGTGTAACTAAGCCTACCGCGCTGGCAAATTCGCTTTATCGTTATTTGCATATACCATATAAATACGCATTTGCGTTTGGTATGGCGCTGCGTTTTATCCCGACGTTTGCGGAGGAAATGGAGGAGATTATGGAGGCGCAAACCGCGCGCGGTGTGGAACTGGACACACGCAACCCCTTCAAGAAAATACGTCTGCTCATGCCGCTTTGCGTGCCGCTTTTGCTTTCAAGTGTGCGCAAGATTGAAACAGCAACGATTTCCGCCGAATTAAGGGGATTTGCGCTGCGGAAAAGAAAATGACCGTTTACCACAAGCTTTCCATTAACGAAAGCTTGCGTTCAGATAGATTCAACAGGTCTGAATTTTTTGGGGAGACTTTGCAAAGTATCCTCATTTTTTGCGTGTAAAGACTTTAATTTTATGCTTTTATCTGGTATAATACAATCATAGTAGAGACGATTGCAGTTGGAGGTTGAAGTGGCAGAAAAAAATAACACAACTATCCCCGAAATTTCCGGTACCTTGCGTGCGTTCAGGCTCAATGTTCCCGCGGAGATTGCCGCCTGCAACGGCATACGTATTTTTGGGCGTGTCATCCGCTCGGTTTTGTTTTCAACCGACGCATGTATAATCGCAAATTCCAACGCCGATGCAGTGATTGCGGTTTATCCCTTCACGCCGCAGCCCGTCATAACCGCAGCCGTGATGAAGGTTGCGGGGGTACCGGTTTTTGTGGGTGTTGGCGGCGGCTTGACAAAGGGGCCGCGCGTGGTCAACCTTGCCCTGCATGCCGAGTTTCAGGGCGCGTACGGCGTGGTCGTCAACGCACCCACCTCCAATGAAGTTGTGCGTGAACTGAAGGGCACAGTGGATATTCCCGTGGTGGTTACTGTCCTCAGCGAATCAGAGGACATAGAAGCGCGCTTCCACGCAGGAGCGGATATTCTGAACATCTCCGCTGCTGCAAAAACACCGGAGGTTGTCCGTGCAGTTCGTGTGCGCTACCCGGATGCACCGATTATCGCTACAGGCGGGCCAACACCGGAGAGCATTCGCGCTACGGTGGAAGCCGGCGCGAATTGTATCACATGGACGCCGCCTGCTAACGGCGATGTGTTTAAGGGCATTATGGACGCATACCGCCAAGGGCTGCCACATCCATAACGAAGTAACAAAGTAGGCGGTGTTGTTCAAGTGAACTTAGGTTATTTGGGGTTTTCCTCGTCTGCGGACTTGGGATAATCAGCCTTGCCGCTGCGATGGCAAATTCTATTTCGCCAAATGACTCGTCACTGCAAGACTTGCCGGCTAATGTGCAGTTTACGGATGACGATAGAACCGGCGAGAAATCCTATGGGTTAGCGCAAAGGATTTTGAAGCTGCGCTTAAAACGGCTCCGGCAATCAGCAGTGAGCCGGAAATAAATGAGGATCATCATGTAAGGCTGAATATCAATAATCCAATTAAGGAGAAAGAAAAAATGTTAACCGCAAAAAAAAATGACTTTATCAAGCTGATGCAAGCCTCCGGGGTGCTTCTCTTTGGGGATTTTACGCTCAAAAGCGGCAGAAAATCGCCATATTTTATCAATATGGGCAACTTCCGCACGGGTGCACAGCTTGACGCGCTTGGTAAGGCATACGCTGCGCAAATTAAAGCTGTTGTCGGTGATGATTTTACCGCTCTGTTCGGTCCCGCCTACAAGGGAATACCTCTTGCGGCGGTTGCAGCGGCAGCGCTTTACCGCGAGTTTGCCATTGATAAGCCGTACTGCTTTGACCGCAAGGAAGCCAAGGACCACGGAGAGGGCGGCAAGCTGGTGGGCTATCAGCCGCAAGACGGCGACAGACTTATCATCACCGAGGACGTAATCACCGCTGGCACGGCCCTGCGCGAGGTGTTGCCCGTCCTAAAAGCGCAGGCAAATGTGACTGTACCGCATATGTTCATTGCTGTTGACAGAATGGAGAGAACAGGGGAGGACGGGTTTTCCGCAGTCCAGCAGATTAAAGCGGAGTTTGATATTGACGTGCATGCCGTAGTGACGATTGCGGATATTTTTGAGTACTTACAAGCGCAAAACGCTGACGCTGACTTGCTCGTCCGCATGGAAGCTTACCGTGCTGAGCATTGCGTTGCGTAATATACAGCAATTTAACAGTTGCTTATGAAAGCTGGCGAAACCATGAGAAACAAAAAAACAGGCAGCCTGCGCCGGATGCTGCGTATGTTTTGTGTGATTATTCTGGCCGGGGCGCTTGCGGTTGGCGGATTCGTCTATTGGTTAGAAGGTCCCTTTGCCAAACGCAATGTGGCGGCAGTCGAGCGGGATGTGCTTGTGGCGGAGGTAGATGCGCGTGGTGTACTTGTAATCCCTGTGGAAGGCGTCGGCGGCGACAAGATTCATTTCCTCAATACGGGGGCAGGCGACGCGATTCTGCTGGAATCTGAAGGTCACTTTGCTTTGGTTGATTGCGCCGAGGATACCGACAACCCCAAAAGTGCCCCCAAGCTCGCTTTGCCCGGGTACGAAAAATATGTGCTCTCGTACATCAAACGCGTGGCAAAGGATGTAAACGGCAAGGTGCAGCTGGATTTTGTTCTGGGCACACATTGCCATTCTGACCACATCGGCGGGTTCGATACCCTGTTTCTTGACCCGGATATCACCGTAGGCAAGGTGTTCCTTAAAAAGTATATTCCAGAGGGCAAAAATTCCACGGAGCGCAGTTGGGATAACAAAGAGGTATACCAACAAATGGTCGACGCGGCAAACAAGCGCGGCTTCGAGCTGATTCAAACCCTGCCGACTGAATCGTTTGGGCTTGGCAAGATGAAAATCACGTTTTATAATACTGAGGACCGCAAAGCAATCAGCGGCGGCGAAAACGATAACGCTGTTGGCACGCTGGTTGAGGCCAATGAACGGCGTGTGTTCTTGGCGGCGGATATGAATAACTGGAGCGGCGACGAAAAGCGCGTCGCCAAGCAAGTCGGGCAGGTGGATTTGGTTAAGGCGGGGCACCACAGCCATTTTGGCTCAGGCTCAGTTTATTTTGGTATGGGTCTGCGCCCGCAGTATCTGGTTGTCACCAACACAAAAGCACACTTGATTAACCTTGCTAACTATGCCCTCTTTGCCAGGAGTGAGATCTTCACAATGGGCGAAACGGGCGGGCTTATTGCCCAGATGCGCACGGACGGCATAAAATTCTATGGCATTGGTGACTTTGAGACGTCGGAGGCGGCGGCATGAAACGTGTGCTGTTCTTAATTTGGCAATTCACCTGGGGTTTGCCGCAAAATCTCATTGGGCTGATTGCTTTTGTCGCGCTGAGTAAAAAGTATGAGTACAAAGCGTTCGGGCAGGCTATTGTAACGTATATCCCAACTGAAAAGGCGTTTGGCGGAATCAGCCTTGGTATGTTCATCTTTCTCAACCCGACTCCGCTAAAACGTACGCAGGAATGGGTACACGACGCACATATCCACGAGTATGGGCATACAATTCAATCGCTGATTTTGGGTTGGCTGTACTTTCCCGTTGTAGGCATACCGTCGTTCATTTGGTGCAACGCTAAATCAATCGTCAAGTGGCGCAAGGATACTGATCATTCCTATTACTGGCTCTATTGCGAGGGCTGGGCGAACCACCTTGGGCGCTGGGCAAGCAAGCTCCCGTTCCAAGAGCAGGAAATGCTTGAGCGCGGGAACTATGACAATCCATTTTGAGTGTGAACATGTAGGTAACAGGCGCCGATATCTAACGAAAGAAGGGATACCTTGCAATACGATGCATTTAGGGACGGCGTGCCGGACAATAGTCTGCGCGCCCCTGCGGATATTGACCTGCTGATTGTTTTTTTGCTGGAGAAGCTTGACGGGTTGACGAAAGCTCAGGTTTTGGAGGCGATTTCCGCCGCCGGTACAGCCAACTACCTTGAGGCGGCACAGTGTGCGGCTAATTTAGTTGCGCGTGGCGCTATCCATGCCGAGGGCGATGACGACGATGCTCCGCTCCGCCTGACTGAAACAGGGCGTGCCGCGCTCGCAGTATTGGGGGAGAATCTGCCGCGCTCGGTGGGGGAAAAGACGCTCCGTGCAGCGTTGCGTGCACAGATGCGTCTGCGCAGCCTTGCCGCAGGCTCTGCCAAAATTGAAGAGAGCAGAGACGGTTGCACATTATCTGTTGCGTTTGGCACCGAAAATGAAACGCTGTTTTCGCTGCGGCTCTCCGTTGCAGATAAGCTGCAGGCCCAAAAAATGCGCACGCGCTTCCTCACCGAACCGGAAACGCTCTATAACGCCGTAATTGCCGCACTTTTATGAGGTGATGAATCATGGCTACAACACAAGATTTTATTGAATACGTCTGCGAGCAAATTCGCGGCGTGGGTTGACGTGCGTTATAAAAAGATGTTCGGCGAATACGTGGCTTATGTGAACGATAAGCCTATATTTTTCGTTGTGCAAAAGCGTAAGGAAATCGAAAAAGTGCGAATTTTTAGGTCGCAAGCTGTTTGGGGATGAAAAAGAGGGCATCCGCTCTCATGGACGCTCTCTCGGGACACGTATCAACCCCGCATGGCTACTGGGTTTCTTGTGGATCGGTAGGCGTGCACGCAAATAACACCTAACCAATGAAGAAGTCATCGCCGAGCTAATGCGAATGGCGAATAGAGATGGCGACCTCGCAAGCCGAGGGCAACGCGCTTGGCTTATCGGACGAAGAACCGGCTCTCTATGACGCTATCACCAAGCCGCAGGCCGTCAAGGATTTTTACGAAAACACCGAGCTTGTGGCTATGACGCAGGAACTTACCGAGCTTTTACGGAAAAGCCGTACCATCGACTGGCAAAAGAAAGAATCCGCGCGCGCCGATATGCGGCGGCTGGTCAAGCGGTTGTTGAAAAGCATAGATATCTGCCGGAGGGGTTAGATGACGCAATCGGGGCGGTTATCGGGCAATGCGAAATGTGGGCGGAGAATTAATGGGGGTAACAGAAGCATTTCCGAATCGTACAAGCATATATTTCAACGCGAAATAGAAATGCCGCAACGCAAAACGAGTTGGGGCAGTCGGGCATCAAGACCAATATTCCGGGCACAGGCAACCTTCAGAATTTCTCGGCGCTCAATCTGAACAAGGGCACATACAGCCCCACGTCCACGCTGTTCGGGAAATTCGAGATACTGAAGCCGGGCGTTCTGGCCGTTACCACCGCTCACTCCGACTTAAAGTTTCCGTTGTGAATGGTTACATTAGACTGGGTATGGTTCTTGGAGAGCAATGGAAGAACTCTACAAGGCTAAAAAGGTTCGGGCGATTGGCGTGAGCAACTTCACATTAGACCGCCTGATTGACTTAGGTTTGTTCAACGATGTGGCTCCGATGGTGAACCAAATTGAAATTCATCCGTTTTACGGGCAGCCCGAAACAGTCGAGTATATGCAAAAAGACGGAGTGGTCGCCGAAGCATGGTCGTCCCTTGCCGCAGGCAGAAACGACATATTTGCCAATAAAACCCTTGCGGGCATCGGGGCAAAGCATGGGAAGTCGATAGCCCAAGTGACACTGCGTTGGCTTGTGCAGCGCGGTATGCCAAGTGGTATGATGAGCTTGTTGACCGTAAGGTAAAAGCCAAAGCCGCTCTTGACGAGCTTACGGCTGCCAAGCAAGCTCAAATCACACGCAAGGAAAAAATGGCTCGTTTCCTTAGAACTTTACAAAAAGCCGAAATCCCGCTAACCACTTTCGATGAGTGGCTCTGGCGGGAAACGGTGGAGTCTATGACGGTTTATTCCGCCGCAGATATTGCCGTCCGCTTTCATAGCGGAACGGTGATACACATCAGCATTGAATAAGCCGTAGCACATTATATTTAGCCGCTGGCATACGCTGGCGGCTTTTTCTATGGGGTGGGTTGCGACAAATGCATAAGCGTGGTGCAGGTGGATTTTTGCGGTGCATACTTTGAGCGGTAACTGCTGGCGTGGTGCATTAGGACGGTAGCGAAAATTACCGTGGAAACAGTAAAACGCCCCCAAAATGCAGTCTGTAACCGCCGCAGAATAGCGAAAAACCCCTTGATATAAGGGGTTCTTAGCTGGTTGGGTACTGTTTCGTAAACATGGA
>JAIRYC010000065.1 GCA_031267965.1 Oscillospiraceae bacterium
TTCCTTTTGTGTTTTCTATTAATTTTTCTATTCTCATGATTATATCTTATCACTTTGGGATGATTAAGTAATTGCTGTTGCTCTGGGGTGAGAGTGAAAGGGGGGTTGCAATTTTAAAAAAGATGTGTTATAATAATTAAACGATTGCGCCGTTAGCTCAGCTGGATAGAGCGTGTGGCTACGGACCACAAGGTCAGGGGTTCAAATCCTCTACGGCGCGCCACTTCGTTTTCTTTTGCAAAAAAGAAAGTAGGCAAAGAAAAACGAGATGGCTTGATTCGCGACATTATCTCAGATTAGATTGCTTATCTTTAAGATAACAATGTTGGACAAGGCAAGCAAAAAATGAGATGCTTTATTTTTCGGAGGAAAACAAAATGCAAATCCACGAAATCGTTTTAGGCGTATTGCTTATTATTGTGTCTATTACTATTGCGGCGCTGGTTCTCCTACAAGAGGGCAAATCGCAGGGGCTTTCCGGTGCTATCGCTGGCGGCGCAGATACCTTCTTTGGCAAAAATAAAGGGCGTACCATTGAGCAGTTGCTCGTTAGGATTACGCGTATTGTGGCGATCGGCTTTTTCGTTCTTGTTTTGGGCACCTTCCTGCTGTTCCTGTTTCTGTAAAACAATCTTGATTACAAAGCTGCTGGTAATGCAAGTGGCTTTTTGTTTTGTGTTCCTGTAAACGTTATTGCGTTTGACTTGCGGGGCGCAATATGGTATAATACACCCGCCTGAAAAACACATAATATAAAAACATATGGAGGAACCAAAATGTACGTATCTGCAAAAAACATGCTTATCAAAGCAAAGGCGGGGCACTATGCCGTGCCGCAGATTAACATCAATAATCTGGAATGGACGAAGGCGGCCCTCCAAACCGCGCAAGAACTGAATGCTCCGATTATTCTCGGTGTTTCCGAGGGTGCGGGAAAATATATGTGCGGCTTCCAAACCGTTGCGGATATGGTCAAGGCGATTATTGAGGGCTTGGGCATTACTGTGCCGGTTGCTCTTCATCTTGACCATGGCAGCTATGACGCTTGCTACGCCTGCATGGATGCAGGATTCCTAAGCGTCATGTTTGACGGTTCGCATTACCCGATTGAGGAGAACATTGAGGAGACCCGTGAGCTTGTGCGCGTTACGGGTGAACGTGGAATTTCGCTTGAGGCGGAAGTTGGCAGCATTGGCGGTGAGGAAGACGGCGTTGTGGGCGCGGGCGAGGTCGCTGACCCGGCTGAGTGCAAGCAGATTGCTGACCTTGGCGTAACGATGCTTGCGGCGGGAATTGGCAATATCCACGGTAAATATCCCGAAAACTGGGCGGGCTTGGATTTTGGCGCACTTGAAGCGATTCAAGAACTGACAGGTGAGATGCCGCTGGTTCTCCACGGAGGCACCGGCATTCCGGAGGAGATGATCCGCCGTGCGATTGAACTGGGCGTGAGTAAAATCAATGTGAATACCGAGTGTCAGCTTGCCTTTGCGGCAGCAACCCGCGGCTACATTGAGGCCGGCAAGGATCTTCAGGGCAAAGGCTTTGATCCGCGCAAGCTTTTGGCGCCTGGCGTTGAAGCAATTAAAGCTGCGGTTAAAGAGAAAATGACGCTGTTTGGCTGTGTTGGTAAGGCATAAATATTATTTTGCAGCAAGACGACTAGCCATTTGGGTATTTTAACAGACGTGAGGTAAACTCCTCGCGTCTGTTTTTGTTTACGCATACTTTTTGGTCATAGCGAGCAAACTACCTTAAAGACAACACAAAAAAGGGGATATCCATGGGAAAAGCAGAATTTTTGCCAAATCCTTCCCCTGCGCCCGAAGTGCCGGAAATGCCCGATAATATGGAGAGCGTGGATGAAACCCCGGCCGCACCGCCGCCGCTCTCTTGCGTAACGGTGCAAAAAGACGGCTATGCTTTTCACTGCCTGACAGTCATCGGTCAGATTGAAGGACATTATTTACTTTCGCCGCAGAACAAAACCACAAAATATGAGCAAATTATCCCACAGCTTGTGGCGCTTGAGCAGAGCCATGAAATAGACGGATTACTGCTCATCCTCAACACCGTGGGCGGTGATGTTGAAGCAGGGCTTGCTATCGCTGAGCTGGTTGCCGGCATGAAGAAGCCGACGGTTTCGCTGGTGCTGGGTGGCGGGCACTCTATTGGCGTGCCGCTTGCCGTAGCGGCGAAAAAAAGCTTCATTGCCCCATCGGCGACGATGACCGTGCACCCTGTGCGCATGAATGGCATGGTGCTGGGGGTGTCGCAGACGCTGATGTATTTTGAGCGAATGCAGGAACGTATTGTGCGATTTGTGTCGGAGCACTCCCATATGAGTGCTGACCGTTTCCGCGAACTCATGCTGACAACGGGTCAATTGGTTATGGATGTTGGTACGGCGCTTGGCGGGGAAGAGGCAGTCAGCGAGGGGTTGATTGATGCGGTCGGGAACCTGAGCGATGCATTGGACGCACTCGTTGCCCAAATCCCCAAGGACACGAAAAAGGCGGAAGTTTGACATTTGGGCAAGCGGCTGATATAATCACTGCATATGCAGTGTGATTTGACCAACTTAAAAACCATAAAAGCGCTTCTGACCCGTCATGGATTTGTGTTTTCCAAGCGGCTGGGGCAGAACTTTTTGGTCGATCCCACCATTTGTCCACGTATGGCAGAACTGGCCGGGATTGACGGTGTGGATGTACTGGAAATAGGTCCCGGCGTTGGCGTGCTGACTGTTGAACTGGCAAAGCGCGCCGCACGCGTGTTTTCTGTCGAGATAGATGCCAAGCTTTTCCCAGTGCTTGAGGAAACCCTTACGCTGTACTCGAACGTGACGGTGCACCACGGCGACGTACTCAAGTTGGACTTGCCCACCCTTTTGCGCGAACACTTTGGGGAAGAACCAATACGGCTGAGTGTCTGTGCAAATCTGCCATATTACATCACGTCGCCTATACTTATGTACCTGCTTGAGAGCCATTTACCGTTTGAATCAATTACCGTTTTGGTGCAAAAAGAGGTGGCACAGCGGATTTGCGCGCCAGTGGGGAGCCGCACGTCAGGCGCAATCACTGCTGCGGTGCACTATTTTGCAGAGCCGGAACTGTTGTTTACAGTGCCGCCGTGTTCGTTCCACCCGCCGCCAAATGTAGAAAGTGCGGCGCTGCAGCTAAAAATCCGCAAGGAACCATCGGTCAGCGTGACGGACGAGACGGCGTTTTTTCGCGTTATACGCGCGGCGTTTGCACAGCGGCGCAAGACTGTACTGAACGCAGTCAGTGCAGGCATGAATGTGTCAAAGGCGGCTGTTGCGGCGGCGCTGGATATGGCGAATGTTCCGCAAAACGCCCGCGCGGAGCAGCTTACACTTGAGGAATTTGCTCAAATATCGCTCAACCTCTAAACTAGAAGAAGTGTATAATACCCTAAGTAAAATACGAGGTGATTATATCATGTTTAAGGATATAAGGGTAGCTTTGGTTGTGCTTGTGGTCGTCATCGTGGTTGGCGTGATTGCGGCATATATCGTGTCAACACGCTTGGTAAACAAAGAGGGCATTGCCGAACAAGCGTGGTTCCTGAAGAAAACACCCGCCAGTGCTGCGAAAAAAATCAAGATTTTGCCCAGTGAGCGCCAGCTTTTGCATGCGCGGAACGAGGTCTGCGCCTTTTTTCACTATGGCATGAACACGTTCACGGATTCCGAAATCGGTACCGGCAAGGAAGCCCCCAAGCTTTTCAACGCCACGGAGCTTGACACCGACCAGTGGATCAAAGCCGTTGCCGACACCGGATTCACAGGCGCAATCATCACCGCAAAGCACCATGATGGCTTTTGTCTCTGGCCTAGCGAATACACTGATTTTTCTGTTAAAAACGGCACAACTCCGGTGGATGTAGTCAAAGCATTTTCAAAGAGCTGTAAAAAATACAACATTAAGTTTGGCGTGTATCTCTCGCCGTTTGATGAGCATGAGCCGACGTTTGGTCAAGGCGATGCGTACAACGATTTTTATGTCAATCAGTTGACCGAACTGCTGACAAATTACGGCGATATATTCGAGGTTTGGTTCGATGGTTACATCACTGATGAATGCAAGGGAAAGCAGACCTACGACTGGGAGCGCTGGGTGGCGATCGTGCGCGAACTCCAGCCGAATGCAAATACCGCGGTTGCGCCGCCTGAGCCGGATGTGGCATGGGTTGGCAACGAAACAGGACTTGCCGAAGGCAACGTAAATTCTGTGCGCTTGAAGAGCAATAAGTACATCTGGGCAAAGAGCGAATGCGACGTTTCTATCCGTAAAGGCTGGTTTTATCATAAGAGCCAAAAGCCAAAAAATCTTGATAAATTGATGAATATCTACTATAACTCCGTGGGTAAAAATTGCACACTCCTGCTGAATATTCCGCCGATGCCTTCAGGCAAACTTAACGCAGGCGACATGGTACGTTTGGCTGAATTCGGCGATGCGATCCATCAGGTTACGGCAAAACCACTCGCTGCGGCTGTGCAGGTGCAGGGCAAGGATACCACCGCCCATGCGGTTGACAGCCTTAACGTAAATGACGCCGCGGCATACAGCTTTGCGGATGATGAATACATTGTGGATATTAAACTGAGTGGGAAGGCAAAGCTACGCACACTTTGGCTCTCGGAGGATATTAAAAACACCGGTGAGCGCATTGAGAAATTTAGTGCTTACGCGCAGATTGGCGATAAATATTTCAAGATAGGTGAATCGAAATCGGTGGGCGGCAAAACACTTGTCAGGCTGTCATCGTTTGTGCCCAAGAGTGATACAATCCGCATTGTGATTGAAAAATCCAAGGCAGCGCCCGTGTTGCGGTATATTGGTGTGTTTGCATGAATGCTAAATAAACAGCAGGGAAGCGCAACGCTTTCCTGCTGTTATTTTATCAACGAAATATTATAAATTTTCTAGTATTACAAGTAAAAATTATGTCTAAACATAGTATTTCGCCTGTGCATTCCACAGCTCATAATATTTTCCGTCTTCGTTTACAATCAAGTCTTCATGTCCACCGTACTGTACAAGCTCACCCGCCTCAAACACGGCTACAGTTTCACAAAACCTGCATGATGAAAGTCTGTGCGAGATATAGATTGCCGCCTTGCCCTCCGCAAAACGGTTAAAGCCTGCATAAACCGCCGCCTCGGCAAGTGGGTCCAGTGCGGCTGTTGGCTCATCAAGGACAATTACAGGCGCGTCCTTGTAAAGCGCACGGGCCAAGGCGAGCTTCTGCGCCTCGCCGCCGGAAACCTCCACGCCGTCCTTGTCGCACTCGCGGTAAAGCCACGTTCCAAGACCATCCGGCATTTTTTCAAGGCGTAAGCCAAAACCGCTCTCATCAAGGCAGAGCAGGATTCTTTCTTCATCCACGTCCTTGCCAGCCGCGATGTTCTCCCCAAGCGGCAGCGCAAAGAGCTGATAATCCTGAAAAACAACACCGAACAAACGGCGGTAGCTGTCCTCATCGTATTCGCGGATGTTGACGCCATTCAGCAGGATTTCGCCCTCCATTGGGTCGTAAAGTCTGCACAAAAGCTTGATGAACGTCGTTTTGCCAGAGCCATTCTCGCCCACTATCGCAAGATGTTTGCCGCCCTGCAGATGAAAGCTGACATGGCGCAGCGCATAATCCTCCTGCCCTGGATATTTGAAGGACACATCGCGGAATTCAATGTCGATTTCACCGTCAGGGTTGATGCTCTGGTTGCCGCCGGTGTGCTTCGGCATAAGGTCAACCACGTCAAAAAAGTAGCGCAGACCGGGGATGAACGCATCTAGCCGCCCCACGTTGCTGCCGATTTGCATTAGTCCATTGACGACCTGCAAAAAGCTGCCCATGCAGCGCACAACAGCCCCTACGCCGATAAAGCCGAACAGCCCTTTTACACCAATGAGCAGATATACGCCGAAGCCCAGTATGGCGCCAATGATTGCCAGCGTTGCCGATGACAAGGACTGCGCGGAGCCAAGCTTGCGCTGCAAGGCAACGCCCTCGTGCATGAGCTTGTCCGTGGCATGGTGCTCAATTAGGTCGTGCTGAGCGTAAATGCGTACCTCTTTGCCGGATTTGTGATCCTCCAGCATGTTGGCGTAGTAGTGGAAAATACCCTCCAGCTCTAGGTATCGCTCGTGCAGTTTGAACCAGCGCTTGCTCATGCGGTTGCTCATAAACAGCACAAACCCCACACCGGCCGCAATAAATGCGCACACGCTGATTCCCAGCCACGGTGAGTTCAAAAAGCCGTCGCCCGTTTTTTTGAAGATAATGCCAAGCAGCGGTTTGATGAATATTATTGCCATGACACAAGTGAATACTCCGCCTAAAAGGTTGCTCAGATCAAACAGCGGGCCGTTGAGCGGCGAACCTTTGTGGTGCCAGTGGTTCAGTAGGTCGGCGGATTTCTTTTGGGTTTCGGTGTCCTCTAGCGTTTCATAGTCCAGCACCAGCATCGCCTTTGCAACGCTTTGGTGCTCCTCAACATAGACGCGCCGCCACGCCTGCTGGTTAGATGCGCCAAGTGAATTGGTGATAAAATATAGAATGGAGTTTAGTCCCACCGCCCAAAGGATGTTCGGCAAAATTTGTTCGAACGCGGCTTTTCCCGTCAGCTGCTCCAAAATCAACGACGAGAAATAGATGTTCACGAATGGCGAGATGGCGTTGATGGGCTGGTTGAGCACAGTCAGCAGCGCGGCGGGCGCCGTTTTGAACGTAACGCGCATGCCGCGCCAAAACAGGCGTATATTGGCGATTAGCTTTTTCATTTCAAACCCCTCCTTTTATATAAAATCATTCGTCCTCGCCGACCGTGTTTTTTCTGTAATAATAGCTCTGCGTTTCAAACATTTTGTAATACGCGCCTTGGAGCGCAAGCAGTTCCTCGTGCGTGCCTTCTTCGGCGATGTGCGCGTTTGCCATGTAAAAAATCCGTCCGCAAAAGCGCGTGCTGGCAATGCGGTGACTGATAAAGAAGGAGGTTTTGTCATGCGAGAATTCGGCGTATTGTTGGTAAAGCCTGTTTTCAGCGATTGGGTCCAGTGCGGCGGTCGGCTCGTCTAAAATCAGCACAGGTGCGTCCTTGTAAAGTGCGCGCGCAAGCAGTAGCCGCTGACGCTCTCCGCCAGAAAAGTTGACTGCCCTCTCCCAAACGTCCTTGACCATTGGGCTTTCCAACCCATCCGGCAAGGCGCGCATTTTATCCAAAAGACCCGCTTTGCGCAGTGATTCTTCCAGTCTGGCCGTATCCTCTGCGCCTTTTTCGGTAATTGTGACGTTCTGCGCCACCGTGACCGGCAAGAAGGTGAAGTCCTGAAACACGGCGCCAAACAGTTTATAGTAGCTCTCCCTGTCATACTCCCGGATGTCAACGCCGTTAACGAGGATTTGACCCTCTGTCGGCGGATAAAACCCGCACAAAAGCTTAATCAGCGTGGTTTTACCCGCGCCATTTTCACCGACTATCGCAATTTTTTCGCCCTTGTTTATGGTGAACGACACGTTGTGCAATACGGGTTCGTCACTGCCCTTGTAGGTAAAACTCACATTGCGGAACTCAATTGTTTTAAGCCCATCGTGACCTTGCCCAAGGCAGGGGAGGGAACCGCCTTGCGTACAGTCTGGCAAATCCATATAGTCGCGGAAGCGCTGGCACTCGCGGTAGCAACGCTCAATGTTGCCGTATTGGCGCGTCACCGTCATCAGCCAAGCGGAAAATCCGGTGACAATGCCGAAGAAAAACAGGAAGTCCGCCGGCGTGATATCGCCCGCAAGCACTGCGCGAACGAGGAAAAAATATGCTGCTGCCTCGCGTGCGAGCGTGGCAATAGTGCGCAGGCTTACTGCGCCGCCAATCAATTGCCGCACAAACTTGCCGAGTACCTTGTTGTGCACGTCCACTGCGCTTTGCATTATCCTCAGGAACCATGGGCGCATGTTATAAAGGCGTACGTCCTTGCCTTTTTCGGCTTCTTTGGTGCTCCTGTACATGTATTCAATGCGCATGAAGGCTTGGTTTGAATCCTTGCGCATTTTGTGCATAAAACGGTTGCCGATTATGTTTGCGCCCACCTCAGCCACGCAGCCGATAATGATGATGAGCAGCAGCAAAGGGTTAAGCTGGGTCAGCAGACCCGCAAACGTTAGCAAGCCAATGCCGCTTGCAAGGAATTGCCGCACGGCGTCGTAGAAGTCTTCTCCGCCTGACCAGCGCCCGCCAAAGCAGAAGTCCTTGGCCTTTTCGAGCTTTTCGCGCCCCTCAAGGCTCTCAAGGGTCTCATAGTCAATACGCATGATTTTTCGCAGCGCAAGAATCCTGTAATTCATGCGCGCCAGCTGGGCCGATACGCGCAGCTTTTCTGAGAGGTTCGGTTCAATCCAACTCAAAAACGCAATCAGCGAACTGAGAACTGCAACCAAAGCAATCAGTTTGCCGGGCGCCCATGCGCCGTTGATTGCGTCGAGCATGAGTTTGGGGATCAGCGCGGTGAGCGCGGGCAAGGCAATCTGCGCCGGAATGCAAGCGGCAATCACCCAAAAGCTTTTGCCATCCCACTTGCGCCAGTTGCCGAGCATGTAGCGCAGATTGGGCCGCATGGCTATGCGGTCGTCTTTCTTTTTGGGCATTTACGATACCTATCCTCCAATTTGTGCGTGCAAATGCAGTGATTACAATGAAATAAAGTATACCATACATATTATATCATATAATTCGGGGGGGGATTTCCAATAAAGAAAAATAACAATTAATTTTGGAAATATTTTTGTAATTTAAGGTAAGTATTATATGTGCAATGAATGATGTAGCACCAGAATATAACGCGGCGATTATTTTCAACGCAGAATTACACTCGAAATCCGAAATGATATGTGTTATACATATAATATGTATAATTATAACCAACCAACAGCGCGTGGCAGCA
>JAIRYC010000080.1 GCA_031267965.1 Oscillospiraceae bacterium
ATTCCGAGTGGTTTTTCCCATTATTACGTTGCTTCTCCGCTGCGTTGCAGTGCGGTCAACGGCGTTCGCATTTTAATTCTTCTTTTTTTATGGGTTTATTGTTTCATATTAAGTGCTAATTATCCACACCTGAAAATTGACAATTGGCGAATATCAATGTACAATAATAAAATGTCCTAAAATAAACAGGGGAGTAAAGTCATGCCAAAAGCAAAGCTTGCCGCCGCGCTGTTTCCAAATCCGTTGCCGGCACCGGAGGATCTGGAGACGCGATATCCTTCGCGCAATCTGCCCGAAGGCGCGCGAGTTACGCGCTTTGCGCCAAGTCCTACAGGATTTTTGCACATCGGCAGTCTTTATACGGCGTTTGTCAATCAACTTACGGTGCGCGCAACAGGCGGTGTGTTCTTTTTGCGCATTGAAGATACCGACAAAAAGCGCGAGGTGGAAGGCGGCGTGCAGTCGTTGCTGGAGAGCCTTGCCGCGTTTGGCATTGTGCCGGACGAAGGCACAGTTCGTACCGACGTATCGCATACAGAAGAGCAAGGCGCGTATGGTCCCTACACCCAAAGCGCGCGGCGTGATATCTATCAGGCGTTCGCAAAGGCCTTGGTTTTGCAAGGGCTGGCGTACCCGTGCTTTTGCACTGAGGACGAGCTATCTACGCTGAGAGATGAGCAGGGGCAAGCAGGGGCAATCCAAAAAGGCTATTGGGGCAAGTGGGCGCGCTGCCGCGATTTGCCTGTTGATGAGGCGATTCAGCATGTGCAATCGGGCGAGCCGTGGGTGCTGCGCTTGCGTTCAAACGGCAATGCGGAGAAACGTGTTCCGTTCACTGACGAGGTGCGCGGCAAAATTGAAATGCCGGAAAACATACTTGACGCCGTCATACTCAAGACCGATGGCGTGCCAACATATCACTTTGCCCATGCTGTGGATGACCATTTAATGCGTACTACACATGTCATCCGTTCGGAGGAGTGGCTGGCTTCGGTGCCGCTGCACCTGGAGCTTTTCCGTGCGTGTGGATTTAAGCCGCCGAAGTATGCGCATATTTCCGCGATGATGAAGAGTGAGGACGGCGGCAAGCGCAAGCTCTCCAAACGCAAGGACCCTGAGGCGGCGGTCAGTTGGTTTGCGCGGCAAGGTTATCCCGCTGACGCTGTGCTGGAATACCTGATGTGCCTGATTAGCTCGCAGTTTGAGGATTGGCGTAAAGCAAATCCCGCCGTACCGCGCGAATCGTTTCCGTTTACGCTCAAAAAGATGAGTGCTTCCGGCGCACTATTCGATTTAGTCAAGCTGACAGACGTGAGCAAGGGCGTCATTGCCGCCATGTCTGGCACAGTGCTTGCGGGGCAGGCGACTGTGTGGGCGCGCGAGTTCGACCCTCAGCTTGCGGATATTCTTGCAGCGCATGATGGATACTTGGCACAAATTTTGGCGATTGACCGTGACGGCGCGAAAAAGCCGCGTAAGGATATCAGCCGGTACGGCGAGGTGCGGGAATATGTTTCATATTTTTTTGACGAACTGTTTAAATCAGAATTGCCGTTGCCGGACGAAATGACGCAAGAGAATGCGGCGGCCATCCTTGATGCGTATGAGTATTCAGCCGGCGACGACAAGGACGCGTGGTTTGCGCGCATACGTGAGTTGGCGGTCCGCCTTGGTTTTGCGGCGAGTCCAAAGGAATACAAAGAAAACCCGGGCGCGTTTAAAGGGCATGTGGGCGATGTTTCGGCGGTTATCCGCGCGGCGGTAACCGGCAGGCCGAATACGCCGGATTTGTGGGCGATTTGCCGCGTGTTTGGTGAGGAGCGTGTACGCGGACGCTTGAGGAACGCGATAGACAGGATAAAAAAATAAAGAAAGAGAGGTTATTATCATGAAAAAACTAATGAAGCACGTTGTCATTACGATTTTGGTGGAGTCTCTCATTTTTGGCGCTGTCTTTGCCGCAATCAATTGGCAGGAGATTGATGGGAAGGTTGGATTGTTTAAAGCAGAAACAGAGGAACGCACAACGCCGTCTGCTGCAGAGCAACCCGATGATTGGGAGGAGCTTACGTTTGCCATTGGGGACACGAAGTTGAAACTGCCGTGCACATTAGGTGAATTTAAGGAAAGGACAGGGTTCGATTTTTGGGCATATGCCGTTTTTCCAAGAGATGAAGTAATATTTACGGACGGTTATAGTGTACTGCAACTTAAAATTAACACGAATACAGAAAAAGTATCGGAGGCTGCTGATGAGCGGGATTGGGTCAGTTATGTTGGTGATGACATAGTTTATGGCATTCAAATTTCAAGTGGTGACACAGTCCATGACTTTAAGTCGGAGTGCACTGCTTTTATTGCGCCGGGTGGGATTCGTTTTGGCGACACGCGAGAAACTGTGGAGAAGCGGCTTGGCAAGCTAAGCTGTGTGCAAGAAATAGGTTTTATATATGGCTATGATGATATTGGCAAGCAAACAACAAAATCGGGACATCGCTTTGATATACAATTTGATAATGATAATAAAGTTATTTTCATGCGTTTTGCGAATAACTTTGCTTGGGTAGATAGGCGGTAATTTTGCCCTTGCTTATTCACCCGAAAGTGTGATAAAATAATAAAACACGGTTTAACTGTTTCGCACACAAAGAAGGAGCCTTTCATGCCTACCGAAGAAACAAACATCAACGGCTTAACCTCAAACTTCATCACTGACTTCATTGATGAGGACCTTGCCAACGGCGTTAACACCCGCGTACAAACGCGTTTTCCGCCGGAACCCAACGGCTATTTGCACATTGGGCACGCCAAGGCTATCGCCATTGACTTTATGACCGCGCGCCAGTATGGGGGTGTCTGTAACCTGCGCATGGACGACACAAACCCCGCCAAAGAGGACGAGGAATACGTTGACGCTATCCAAGAGGATATCCGCTGGCTGGGCTTTGAGTGGAACGAGATGTATTATGCCTCCGGTTACTTTGACTTTCTGTTTGCGTGCGCGCTGAAGCTCATCAAAAACGGCAAGGCCTATGTGGACGAGCTTTCAGCAGAGGAAATCCGCGAATACCGCGGCACGCTCACCGAGCCAGGCAAGGATTCGCCGTGGCGCGGGCGTTCGGCGGAAGAGAACCTTGATTTGTTCCTGCGTATGGAAAAAGGCGAGTTCCCTGACGGCAGCAAGGTACTGCGCGCAAAAATTGACATGTCCAGCCCCAATATGAATATGCGCGACCCGGTGATTTATCGCATTGCGCACATCACACACCACCAGACAGGCGACCGTTGGTGCATTTACCCTATGTACGATTTTGCCCACCCGCTCAGCGATGCTGCGGAGAAGGTAACCTATTCCCTCTGCTCGCTTGAGTTTGAGAACCACCGCCCGCTGTATGATTGGTTTGTACATGAAATCGGCTTTGAAGAGCCACCGCGCCAGATTGAGTTTGCGCGGCTCAACCTGAACTATTGTGTGACCAGCAAGCGAAAGAATCTGCAAATGGTGCGGGAAGGTATCGTCAGCGGCTGGGATGACCCGCGCATGATTACGCTTTGCGGTATGCGCCGCCGCGGATATCCCCCCGAGGCCATATTGGATTTTGTGGGCAAGGTTGGCGTTGCCAAGGCTTACAGCGTGGTGGATTACGGCTTGTTGGAGGCGTGTGTGCGCGACTGCCTTAACGACACCGCCCCGCGCGCTATGGCGGTTCTGCGTCCACTTAAAGTGCTTATTGAGAATTACCCCGAGGGGCAGACCGAGGAAATTGAGGTGGAGATTCACCCGAATAACCCGGAGTTTGGCACACGAAGTGTAGTGTTCTCCCGCGAGATTTACGTGGAGCGCGACGACTTTATGCTCGTGCCGCCCAGAAAATATTTCCGGCTCTACCCTGACAGCGAGGTACGGCTGAAGGGCGCATACTATATTAAATGCACGGGCTACGACACCGACGCGGATGGCAATGTGACTTGCCTGCGGGCATTATATGACCCGGAGAGCCGTGGTGGCAGCAGCCCCGACGGACGCAAGGTGCGTGGCACATTGCACTGGGTCAGTGCGGCGGACAGTGTGCCTATGACTGTTAGGCTCTACGACCGTCTGTTCAGTGTAGAGAACCCTGACACGGGCGATACCTTTTTGGAAAATCTGAACGCCAACTCCATACAGGTGTTGGAGGGCTGTTTGCTGGAGGGCAGACTGCGTGACGTTAAGTCGGGCGATACCTTCCAATTGATGCGTCAGGGGTACTTTTGCGTAGATAAGGATAGTCGGCCTGGGGCAATTGTGCTTAACCGAACGGTGGCGCTGAATTCATCCTGGTAAACTATATAAAAATGAACGGAGAAATCACTATAAGCAACCTGAAACCGAATTTCAGCACATTAAGCTATGAAGAGTTCTCCCAGGCCTATTTCAATTGGGCCAACAACGGACTTGTCCCGCTCATTATGTTAAGGTAAGGCTGGCGGAGGGATTTGCCGCTTACCGCAAGCAAGTGGAGGCGGACGAAGCAGAGGGCGGCGACATCACTGTGGAAATGAATGTTGAGGCCGG
Source organism: Oscillospiraceae bacterium (assembly GCA_031267965.1). GTDB lineage: Bacteria > Bacillota > Clostridia > Oscillospirales > Acutalibacteraceae > WRKY01. Next base: position 4,556 of record JAIRYC010000080.1, read on the forward strand.
CGTTATGCAGTTGTTCTACGGCGAAGACGAGTGTGGGCGGTGACCCATATTTAGAGCACTTTACCGACGAATAAGCTTTTATTTGCCGCGCCGTGCCGGGCAATCCGATGAGCGTTTTTTGCGCACCAGCCCAATAAGCACAGCGGCAAGTATAGCCGCGGCAATTGCGCCGATGATGATTGTTCCGGCGTTGTTTTGAATGAAATCAAGCATCATTCTCACCTCATGTAGTCGTCTCTATTTGGTAAGAGGACAAGCTTGCAGGGAGACTCCTACCCGGAAAGCTTGTCCTTATCCGCGCTAAGGCTTCTCTATATCTCATGCAGTTTATGTGCATTCTTGCGAACGAGCAACCAGACAAAGCTGATGGCGCTCACGATTGCTGCAACAGTGCCAAGACCAAAACCACCGCCCGTGAACAGACGACCGAATTGGTATACCCACATGGCCACGAAGTACGCCAGCGCACACTGGTAGCCGATGGCGGCAGCGAACCATTTGGGGCCGTTCATCTCGCGGCGAATGGCGCCGATTGCCGCAAAGCACGGCGCACACAGCAGGTTGAACATCAGCAGGCTGTACGCCGCAAGGGGAGAATACGCACCGGCAAGCGTTGCCTCAAGACTTTCTTCATCCGTGTGGAAAAGCACACCCATTGTACTAACTACGTTCTCTTTGGCAACTAACCCCGTTATTGTGGCGACTGCCGAGCGCCAATCTCCCCAGCCAAGCGGAGCAAACAGACCGGCGATCTCTTTGCCAAAGGCAGCCAGCAGGCTGTTGTCCATATCGTCCGCCATGCCGAATACGCCGCCTACAAAGCTAAAGCTTGACGTAAACCAAATGAGTACCGACGCCAGCAGGATGATACTGCCCGCTTTTTTAATGAACGAGCTGCCACGCTCCCAAATGGAGTGCGCCAAATTGCGTGCGGTTGGCACGCGGTATGCGGGCAATTCTAAAACAAAAGGTACGGATTGGCCACGGAAGGGCTTCGTCCTTTTTAATAATGTGCCAGAGAACAGAATCGCCGCGACGCCGATAAAGTACGCGCTTGCCGCAACCCACCATGCACCGCCGAAGAAGGCTCCGGCAATCAGCGCCATCACCGGGAGTTTTGCGCTGCACGGGATAAACGTTGTGGTCATGATTGTCATACGGCGGTCGGCTTCGTTCTCAATCGTGCGGCTTGCCATAATGCCCGGTACGCCGCAGCCTGTGCCAATGAGGATGGGGATAAACGATTTGCCCGAAAGCCCAAACCGGCGAAAAATCTTATCCAAAATGAACGCAATGCGGGACATATAGCCGCACGCTTCAAGGAACGCAAGGAAGAAAAACAGGATGATCATTTGCGGTAGGAAGCCCAGCGCAGCGCCAACGCCTGCTACAATGCCATCCAAAATCAGCGAGCTGAGCCAATCCGCCACATTCAAGCTCTCTAGCAGTGAGCCAAGCAGTTCAGGGATTCCCGGTATATCGTGGCCAAAGAAGATCCAGCCTTTACCAAACACGCCCTCGTTGAACCACTCCGTTAGCGTGCCGCCAATCCCGCTTACGGAAACGAAATACACAAACCCCATGATGACAGCAAAAATGGGCAAAGCCAGCACGCGGTTGGTGACGATCAGGTCAATTTTGTCCGACAGGCTCAGGCTGCCGGACTTGCGGGAGAAGCGCAGCGCGGGCGCGGCCACGCGGTCCACGTAAGCGTACCTGTCTTGAATGACAAGACTCACGGAATCATCGCCAAGTTCCGCCTCGCAGGTGCGAATATTTTTTTCGATGTGTGCCAGCTGCGCGTCTGTCAGCCCCAGCTTTTCTGCCATGTCATCGTCGCGCTCAAACAGCTTGACCGCATACCAGTGCCGCAAATGCGCGGGCCGATTGTGCGGGGCGTATTCCTCAATATGAGCAAGCGCATGTTCCACACAGCCGCTGAAGCAATGCCGCGGCGCGGCGGGTTTGCCGCTTTGGGCAGAATGAAGCACCTCTGCGATAGCTTCGGTTAGCCCAGTTTTATTAAGCGCGGAAATTTCCAGAACGGGTACACCCAGTTCGTTGGCGAGCTGCGGCACGTTGATTTTTACGCCCTGCTTGCGCACCTCGTCCATCATGTTGACCGCGCAGACGACAGGCACGCCAATCTCCAGCAGTTGCGTGGTAAGGAACAGACTGCGCTCCAGCGCTGTGCCGTCAATTAAATTGAGCACCGCGTCAGGCTTTTCGTCCAGTAAATAACCGCGCGCCACAATTTCTTCGGGCGAATACGGAGACAGAGAATAGATACCCGGCAGGTCGGTCAATGTGATATCTTTACGCCCTTTCAGGCGACCTTCTTTTTTCTCGACTGTAACGCCCGGCCAGTTGCCAACAAATTGGTTGGCGCCGGTCAGGGTGTTGAACAAGGTGGTCTTGCCGCACTTGGGATTGCCGGCAATGGCAATTTTTAAGCTCATGCTCAATCCTCCCAGTGCTTGTCAGCTAAACTGGCAACCGTACGAAAAATTAGGCGATATCGCCCAATCAGTTTGCCGCAACCTCAATCAATGCGGCGTCCTGCTTACGCAGAGAGAGGGAATAGCTGCGCACGTTTACTTCAATCGGATCACCAAGCGGTGCAGATTTGCGCACCGTTACACGCG
>JAIRYC010000105.1 GCA_031267965.1 Oscillospiraceae bacterium
GCGCTTTTTCTTCGCATACTTGTATGGTCATGGCACAACTTCCTTTCACTTTATAAAAAATTTACAAATGAAAAATGCGGCAGGGTAAAACCTGTCGCATTTATTATAAGAACTTGCCAGAATTCACCATTCACAAAAATAGTCTTGACTTTTTCTTAAATGGTGTGATATAATAGATAAGTTAAGGTGGTGGTGCAATGGAATTCAATGAAAACTGCAGGAACAAGATTCAGGGGGATTTCTATAGAAAAGATGGTCAAAAACCTCCCAGTACTTCAGGCATCAATTCGCTTGTCTCAACGCCAGTTTTCAGGAAAGATTGGGATTACCCGACAATCAATGGTTTCCATCGAAATACGCAAGCGACATCTGCCGTGGTCGTTGTATTTGGCGTTGGTTTTGGTTTTCTATCAATTTGAAGACTCCAAAAAACTTATGGGAAATTACAAATTATTTGACGAAGATATTATCTAACACATTCTGTAGTTCAGAGTGTTCCCGTTGTTCTTAACTATTAAACGGAAAAGGCAGCTAACTCAAATACTGAAAAGGAGGAGAATTCTGACTAACAAACTGCCTCAGGTAATTGCGATTGTTGGGACGAATGCGTCTGGTAAGAGTGCCGTCGGAATTGAACTTGCAAAAGTTTTCAATGGTGAAATCATATCTGCGGACTCACGTCAAGTCTACAGAGGATTTGACCTTTGCTGTGGCAAGGTCACAGATGAAGAATCGCAAATTGTTCCACATCATCTTTTGGATGTTCGGAATATAGGTGATTGCTTTTCCGTTGCTGATTATCAGACAATGGCCTGTTCTATCATTACTCAAATATTACAACGCAAGCGAATTCCTTTCATTGTTGGAGGTACGGGACTCTATGTCAGTTCGGTTATTAAAGGCTATCTTATGCGTGATGAATCAGTAGAAATTGAGTTGCGTGACAAGTTGGATAAGCTGTCTTTAAAAGATTTGCAAGAAAAACTTACACCTGAAGGCAGAGCGTTTCTTGCTTCAAATTCTTCTGAGTTTCAAAATAGACGAAGAATCATCAGAGTTATCGAAAAAACCGCTCACGGAGAGCCACTATACTATGAGAACACACCAAAATACAACGCGCTGCAATTGGGAATAACATGGTCAAAAGAAACACTCCACAAGCGCATAGACGAGCGTTTAGACGCAAGAATTGAGCGTGGTATGATTGATGAGGTTAAGGAATACCTTGATCAGGGCGGGGATCAAAAAGTTCTCTACAACCTCGGTCTGGAGTATCGTTACATTCTTTGGTATTTAACTGGAAAATTCCACTCAATAACTGATTTTAAGCTTGAATTGTCAAGAGCTATCAAACACTTTGCAAAAAGGCAGGCAACTTGGTTTAATCGCGACAAATCAATTCATTGGCTTGATATGAATTCGGATTATTCAAGCCAATCTCGCTCTTTGATATCCGATTTTTTAGAACTATAACTATCTATAAGTGAGGAAAACACACGGCATCAATCATTGAATTCTTTTCTATCCTAAGGATATTTTCCTGTCCCAATTGCGGACATGCAATCTCTGCTATTGGGTTAGAGGACAAAATGAAAAGCGAACTTTCTGCTTGTTGGGAATATAGGAGGAATTTAAATACTCGTTGTTAATGAGGTAATTACTGAATGCCCGCAGTGACTCAGAAAGTATAAAATATCAGGTTGCATATGGAATTGTCCTGATGAGTTTTCCACAATAGACAATTTTCAGCTTTTGCAAATGGGTAATAATCAATCCTGGGAGTGTTGATGTATGGGAAAGAAAGTTTTGTTGGCGTCCCCACGAGGGTTCTGCATGGGTGTCAATCAAGCGATAAAAATGTTGGAAGAAACCATCAGTCAAGAAAGCGGTACGATATATGTCCGAAAAGAGATCGTACATAATGTTGCTCTGGTAGAGCATTTTAAATCATTAGGCGCGGTCATCGTTGACGAAGTTGATGATGTTCCCGAAGGTTGTGCAGTGGTTTTTTCCGCTCATGGTGTTTCACCTTCGGTTAGAGAAAAAGCGAACGATCGTAATCTGAAGGTAATTGATACCACGTGTCCCTTGGTAACAAAAGTTCATAATGAGGCGATTCGTTTTGCGGAGCAGGGATACGCAATTATCCTCATCGGCGAGACTGGTCACAAAGAGGTGACCGGTGTAATGGGAGAAGCTCCTGACAATATCCGCTTTATTCATGACGAAAAAGATATTGACGGACTCGCTGGAATCAACAGTTCAAAGGTTGCCTGGCTGTCTCAAACAACCTTAAATGTCGACGAAACACAAAAGATAGTAAAACATTTGAGAGAAAAGTTTCCCCTGATCCAAGGCCCTCCAAAATCTGACATATGTTATGCAACAAGAAATCGACAGCTTGCCGTGAGAAATATTGCAAGTGAGTGCGATCTGTTTGTTATAATTGGCTCCAAGAATTCGTCCAACACCAAGCGGCTTGCCGAGGTTGCAAGAGAAACTGACGCATTGGAAGTGATGCAAATTGATGAGCCAGAAGAATTGGATTATTTGGATTTTGCTCTCTTATCTACCATAGGGGTTACTTCGGGGGTTTCGGTTGAAAACAATCAGTTGGAAAGAGTCGTCTCATATCTTCGAAAAAAAGGCTATACCCACGTGGAAGAACGGGTCGCGGTTAAAGAAAATACCACTAATCCGATCTGAAAATGTAAGCTAACCAGATTGAAAGGAAAAAATGTTATGTCTTCAATTTCTGACTTCTTCAAGATTCTTGCGCGCTTTCATGCCCAAGTTGCGGAAGCGACGTTTCTGTAACAGGCTTAGCGCGCAACATGGATTATAAAATCACAGGCGCGTTTGAGTACGGCGAAGAACACACTTACTCGTTTTAGAGACGTTAGCGTTAAACGTCTCAACTGTTGTATTGAATCCAAAGTTGCTGGATTTGTAATCAATGTACCGGATGAAGGGTATGTCAGTCATTATTTAAACCTTATTCCCCAAAAGGAATAACTGAGGAAACCATTATTAAAGAGCTATTAAGGAGCAAAAATGGAAAATTCTATTTTAGGTATTCTTCTGACCGTGATTGTTCCTTTTTTGGTGCTTGGTCTTGCGTCAGTTGTACAGAAGCTTGGTGTTAGTGCTGAAGGATCGCGCAAATTAGTACATATTTTACTCAGCAACTGGATTTTGCTGGCGATTGCAGTTTATACCCAAGCATGGGCAATCTGCATTTTGCCAGCGTGTTTTATCGTTCTTAATTATTTAAACACACGCACAAAGCTTTTTTCAGCCATAGAACGTGATGAGGACAACACGTTGGGTACGGTTTGGTACGCCGTATCTTTATTTTTGTTGTGTCTCGCAGGGTATTCATTGGAAATGCCGTGGCTTGCAGCCTGCGGCATGTTAGCGATGGGATATGGTGATGGATTCGGAGCACTTGTAGGCAGACGCTTTGGGAAATCAAAATTTCCGGGTTCATACTCAAAAAAAAGTCTTGAGGGTATGGTTACTGTTATGATATTTTCGGGACTCTCGGTTGGAATCGTGTGTGCAATCTATGCCCCTGATATTACTCCTCATTTCGCTCTATATGCCGCGTTGTCCTGTGCTGTTCCTGCAGCTGCGATAGAATTGTTTACCCCTCGTGGAGTCGACAATTTAACTCTTCCTTTGGGCGTGAGCCTTATAATATTTCTCTTGGCACGATTCCCATTCCTTTGGCCAGTTTTTTTCTGCTTAAGCATTGCTCTGTTAATTTTGATATTTGCATACTATTTAAAGGCTATAACTATTTCCGGACTAATATCCGCTATAATATTAGGTACGACACTGTTTGTATTTGGCGGTTTGATCAACTTTGCGGCGCTGGTTCTGTTTTTCGTTTTGGGAAGCATAGTAAGCCGTATTGGAAAAAAGAAAAAATCAGTTGCAGAGACTTTGCATGAACGCCACGGCGCACGCTCTATCGCACAGGTTGTCGCTAATGGAGTGCCCTCACTGCTGTTTGCCGCAGTTTATTATTTTACTGGAATCGAATCATGCTTAATAGCTTCCATAGCTTGTTTTGCAGCAACAACAGCAGATACATTCTCATCCGAAATTGGAATGCTTTCAAAAAAAGTCCCACTTTCTATTATAACACTGACGCCAATTCAACGGGGTATTTCTGGCGGATTTACTGCGTTAGGATTATTCGGAGGATTTTTGGGTGCAATAATTATTTCTGCTCTGATGATTCCCGATTTTGGAGTTAAGGGTATGATTATTGTCGCTATAGTTGGATTTGTGAGTTCCATACTTGATTCTGTTCTTGGAGCGTTATTTCAAGCCAAATATCAAGTTCCAAGCGATCAAGATGAATGCTTGCTGACAGAACGAAAATTTACTGATGGAAAGCCATTAAAACTTATCCATGGTTTTAAGTGGGTGAACAATGACGTGGTCAATTTTGCCAGTGTGTTTTTCTGTGGTCTGCTCTTGGCGATTATTTGGCAATTCATATAGAAGAAAGAGGTGTCGTTAAAATGGAGTTCTATATTAAAACGATTCACTCACTCTCGGACTATTTTGGACGTGAGGATAATGGTTATAATAGTGACGTTCGTATCGCAGTAACCGAATCTAATGGCTGCAATGAAGAAGTTCCGAGACACTTAATCATTACTGGTATCAATGGAACAGGTAAGACTGTTCTATTTAGAAAGCATAAACCAAACACTAAGGGCTAAATTTATTGAGATTGCAAAATATGATATAGAACTTCGACCGAATGCAGACATTGTTACTGAGCTATCATATTGTGAAAACACCCCAAATTACTTTGAACCGCTTTTTATCACTGTCGATGATATGTTTATGCCAACGAGACGCGAGAACTACGATGATTACACTGACTTTTTCTTCCAGATTGCAAAAAGCTCAGATAATTTAATGACTGAACTGGAAAACGGATTGCGCGGTTTATATGGGGCTGAATTTGAAAGTTCATATATTGAACCCGAACAGATAAAACTTAAGGGCAGAAATCCTTTTGGAATAAAAAGTATGTCAAGCGGTCACTACTCATTTTTAAACGTTTATTGCCATTTGCGGTTTTCCCAATTTGCTTTTCAATGGGAAAGTGTGGAGTTGTGGAGTTTTTTGAATAATGAATTGTGTGAATGTGAAAAATTATCCGAATCAATTGCGGATAAAATAGAAAAATTCAATAACAACTATGCTGGAACTCAATCAAGAGTCTTGGCCGCCGCGCTTGAAAGCGAAAGAGAACGCTCTCAGGCTCTTCATATTGCTGTTGGTATTGCAAAATCAAGGTTTGAAACTATTACAGGAACAGGCACTGATAATAATTCGCGCTCTCGTGCGCGTGACCGTGAAATAGCGCTGAGAGTATCACAGGCTCTGCAATGATTAAAAAAACATCATCCCAGCAAATACTAAATATTGAAGGACTTAGCATTGCTCAAAACTTCAATTGTCTTGCTGAAAAATAAGACCTTGCGCGGACAAATTATTGGGTGGGAAATTGGATAAAAAAGATTTCCCTCTTACTATATTGGTTGATGAGCCCGGGTCTCATCTTCATATTGCATTACAACGGGAGATACTGCCATATTTTGTGAAATGCTTTTCCAATGCACAATTTATTGTGGCTACACACTCTTCTTTTGCGACAACTTCTTTGTCCAATGCAACATTATTCAACACGGAAAACAGGGAATGCCTAAATGCCGGATTTAACACTATATTCTTATGAGAATGTGATTGAAGGGTGGTTTGGTCTATATCTTTGTTCTGATGACACAAAGAAAAAATATGATGAATTCAAACGGTTGGCAGAAAGTGGAGAAAAGCTAACTGGCAAAGCAAAAGAAAAATATATTGATCTCTATTCTGCTCTTATAAAAACAGATTTGATTAGCTCTGTAACAAGGTTAAATCTTCGAAAAGAATTGGAGGATGACGAGTTATATGTTTTATGTCGTGAGAACTAACAGCTGTTGTATTCAAACCGCAGAAGAGTTAGCAGAAGATTTCCATCATAAATGTTATATTTGTGAGCGTAAAGAAATAGACAGACCTGAAATCGAACATAGAATTCCGAGATCTGCAAACAAAAATGATAAAAATCTTTTGAACGGTTGGAATCTTTTTTATGCTTGCTCCCGTTGTAATGGTGCTGGCTTTAAGGGCGAAGGATTCTCTAATTCATCTGCTTTGTGTTGTCATGGTCATGGTTATTTAGGAATTATTGATTGTACCAGTTGCGATCCAAATGATTTTATTGATTTAGACATTGATGTTGATGGGAACGTTAAGATTTCCGTCATAGAGTTTTTGGAAGTGGGCGGTTATGGCAGGAACGCTCAAATCGTTCAGCCACAACAATTCGTACAAATTGTAGGTGAAACTTCCAGTCACCAACGAAGCAGGCCTCATAAGCCGCTTTCTCGTCAATCGCTCCCTCCGATTGTTCCTCTGTCAAGAGGTATTCTGTGTACTCTCTTATGGTCATTTTCATCAATCTCCTTCTCAATTTTTTATGGGGGTCAAAATGGGGGTCAAACGGTGCTTTTGGGGTCGATTTTGCCCGATTTCGCCATTTTCAAACCCTCCCATAGAAATAGTAAAAAACCGCAAAGCCTTACGCAATGCGGGTTTTCACGATGGAGCTCTCAAGCAGATTCGAACTGCTGACCTCGTCCTTACCAAGGACGCGCTCTGCCGACTGAGCTATGAGAGCATGTGCCCTTTCGGATCAGTATTCGGCTATTTACTCGAATAGGCGAATGCGCTTTACAAAAAAGCGCGCGCTGCCACCTGAGTTATAGAAGCGTGCCAGCCACAAATCAACTGGCGGCATATTATTTTAACCGATATTGCATAAAAAGTCAAGTGCTAATTAATAACCCAAACCAAATTGCGCAATTTGCGCTTCATGCGTCTCATATGTTTTGCTGTAATGGTTCTGATTATCCGCCCCAAAAAAGAAGTAGTAATAGCCGCTCTTGGCAGGATTTTTTGCCGCGTTAATAGCACGCGCTCCCGGCGAGCAAATCGGTCCTGCGGGAAGTACGCCCGTAAAATTCGGATTCCATGCGGTGTTGTAAAGCGCGCGGTAGCGATCAGGATCCTTTATCCATGTTCCGTTTTGTACAATGTAGTTGTTCACGTATTCCGCTGTCGCGTCGCTGCCAAGCTTAATGCCGTCTGCCATGCGGTTATGAAATACCGAGGAGATCATTGCCATCTGTTCTGCAGAGCGCGTTTCACGCTCAATAACGCTGGCAAGGATGAGAGTATTATAGTCCGGCATACCCGAATATTCAGCGTATGCGTTGAGCATTTTCTTCAGCACTTCCACGGGGGCTTCACCGGTGTATAGCTCATATGTAGCCGGGAAAAGAAAGCCCTCGTAGCGGTAGGCGGCGTTTTTGTTGTTTGGAACAGTAAAGCTTTGCACAGTGTAGCCTTGCGCCGCATCGAAGAAGTCCTTGGCTTTGCATATCCCGTTTGCCTCAAGTGTACGTGCAATCTGCCAGAAGGTGTAGCCTTCTGGGAGCGTCACTTTTTTAAGCTGCGGCACAGCAGGCGATGTGTCAGGATTTGCCGTGGAATATCCTGACGTCTGTGTTTGACTGACAGTACTTGCATTTGTTTGGGCACTCGTGCCTGATTCTGTATCCTGCTCCTTCGTTGCCAACGCATTAGACGACGTGCTTGGCGTGGAGATATCGGGTGTGGAATCCCCGGGGTTGCATGCGGCAAGCAGAAATATTGACAGGATGAGAAGAAGGCAGAGTACACGACGCATTGTTTTATCCTTTCGTTACGGTTCTTGATTGGAATCGCCCACACCGAAACTACACTTTTGTGCTATTTGTTAAGCTATGACGAATTTTTGGTCAAGTACAGCGCGGTACAGGGAGCAAACGAAAATAATTCCATCGTCATATAGCTGGGAAAGAAATTAAGTACGGCGTTCTTATGCCCTAATATCTTCAAAGCTCGCCGGTCTGGAACCCTTCATTTTAATCGCGGACTCAATACGCGAGCGGCACTTGCTTTTGCCGCTGGCAGAAACCATATGTACTTCAACGCTCTTGCCGCCGGGCAACTGCTCCAACATCGCATTGACTGCGGGCGGCGCGCCGCCCGCCCACACAGGTGAGAACAAGACCACGCGCTCGTATGCCGACCAATCCGGAAAAATTGGAGCAATAGCCCAAGACCTGCCTTTGGCTGCCGCCGGGCAACCTTTTATATACGCTATAAGCTTGCCCGGCCGGTGCCAGTCGCTGATTTCCATTATATCCGCGGCTTCTTGTGCCGCAAGAGCTTCCGCCAGTTCTTTTGCATGACCGGTGTAGGAGTAATAAAGAACAAGGGTTTTCATTGCTAATGCACCTCTAGACTTTTTATATGTGATTAAAACACAAAATTTGTAAATAATATATCGCTGGAGCCTGAACCACTGGCTTTATCTACATCAACATTTACACCCAAGGCACCGCCATGAACATCCAAAATTTCTACATCAAAAGCATATTGCATATGTACATTTATCGGATTGCCAGTGTATTTATCAATTTCCGCAGTGATTTGGGAATTTTTAGAAACAATAGTGACAGTGCCTACTTTTGGTTTTACATTCATTAATCCGGCTTCCAGTGTAGCACGTGCTTCTGCCTGCGTTCTGAAGTCTACCGTGAATCGACCAAGTGCGTTGCCTGCATCACGAGTGGGGTTAGTTACACTTTTTATTTGCATATAAATTATATATTTATCTCCACTTTCTCGACAAGAGACAGAAGTCAAATCTCCACTCTGTAAAGACGCACTTACCAAATAATTGCTGGCATTACCTTTTGTTGCTGTGTTAACACTTGTTCCTTCTCCCAAAAATTCGGTAATTTTCTTTCGGATTTCTTTTGATAATGCCTTACCAATTATGGGCAAGCTCTCTACCTTCTCTAATCCATTAATAGAAAGTACTTTTGTCGTATTGCTTTTACGGAACCCGGCGCGGCTGGCATTGACCTTGCGTGTGGCTTCGTTATAAAATGCGGCAATGGCTGCATTACTCTGAGGCATCGGAAGCTTTTGCCGTGGCGCCGTTGGCGTGGTTGACTGCGGTGTAGTGATAGATATAAGTGGTGGATTTGTTACTTGATTAGGTGTGGTTGAAACGTCGCCACGTGTTGGCGGAGGATTGGTAACATATCCCTGCGACTGCGAAAGCACAGTATTAGGATTAATTCCTGTGATGCTGTTTGACGGTGTTGGGTCAACGGCGGAATCGCTAGGCGGCTCAATCGTTACAAAGCTTGAGGGTGTACCAAGATTGTTGCTATCCTGCAAATAATCTGGCTGGGGAATCTCAATGCCCACAGTCGGCACAGGATGGGTGCACGCCGCAAATGCCAAAAGCGCCACTAGCAGGACGCAAAGGACTGTATTGCGGAAAAAAAGCTGTATTTTCACGGCAGATCCCCTGTTAGGACAAAATTTCTCTTTTATAGTATCGCACAAAGGCGGACAGAAGTCAAGCAAAAACAATTAAAAGATTGTTAATTATATCTTCTTCGCAAGGCACTTTACAATATTAAGCACATATATTGAGACGTTTACATGCTAAAATAACGATAATTTACACAAATCGCAGTTGTATAAAGCGTTTACGGACTGTTGGTCGTTGGCTATATTCAGCATGCTTAATACAATGGAGTACCTCTCGGCCATTGGCATGACGCAGTTGTTCGACACTGTGGCGCCGGTGAAAAAGCAGCTTAAGGTGTCCGCTTTTTACTTTCCATGCCTGTGCCTTCATTGCGAACCAATCCATGTGAAGTTCTAGCCCTCTGCCTGTCCGCATATGGTTTAAACGGGACAAACCCACCAAACAAATCGCAAAAACAGTAAATGAGGGTAAAGGTTATGGATGACAAAAACATGGCACGCTTCCGGCAGGCGGTGGGATTTTTGCATCCACGCCTCGCGGAAGAACTGCGTCGGCTTGAAGTGGGAAAGCAGTGCGCCGCGCGTGAAGTCCGCCTGCGGCTTGAGCGTCCATTACAAGTAGTAACAGGCGCGGGCACCTTTTTTGTGTCCGCAGGTAAATTAAGCACCGTGCCTGACGGAGACGCTCTTACTGTCACCGCTTCAGAGCTCCAGGAGTCATTCAGCCGCCTGTGCGCATACTCCGTCCACAGCCACCAAGGAAGCATCGCGCGAGGTTTTGTGTCAACACAGGGTGGACATCGTGCCGGTTTGTGCGGCACGGCGGTAATCGAATCTGGGCACATTACCGGACTGCGCGAGCTATCGTCAATGAATCTGCGCATTGCCGGAGAACACCCAGACGCGGCCTCCGGACTGATGGCTCGTTTTTTTACGCAGGGACTGTGCTCGCTGCTGATTGCGGGACCGCCGGCCAGCGGCAAAACCACACTTCTGCGTGATTTGTCACGGCAGCTTTCAGGACGCGGCAATAGGGTGTGTGTGCTTGACGAGCGTGGTGAAATCGCGGCGGCATACCGCGGAGTTCCGCAGAATGACGTTGGCTGTGCAGATATACTGACAGGCTACCCCAAGGGCGAAGGCTTGCAGATAGCTCTGCGTTGCATAAATCCACAGGTAGTGCTGTGCGATGAAATCGGCTCACTTGAAGAACTTCGCGCAATAGAGGAAGGCTTAAACGCAGGCGTGTATTTTATTGCCACAGCCCATGCCGCGGCGCGCGACGGCTTCCGCCGCCGGCCACAGCTGCGCTCATTTCTGTCGTGCGGAGCATTTGATACCGCAGTGCTTTTGAATTCGCAGCCGGGCAGCGCATATGAGGTATTTAGCTGTACGGAGCTTTTGGAGGATAAGCCATGAACATCATTGGGGCAACGTTTGTCACCGTGAGTGCCGCACTTTTAGGGCGATATTGGGTGAGCCGCCTGCGGGCAAGGGAAGATATTTTGGGTATGCTGGTTATTATGATCTCCCGCCTGCAAACTGAGCTGGAATACGCCGCCCCGCCACTCGAAAGCTTGCTGGAAACACTGTGCGCCGCAAGTGAACAAGCTTTTCTGGCTGACTGCCGCACACGTCTGGCTGACGGTGCAAGCTTTCCTGAGGCATGGAGAGCGGCCACCGAACACGGCACGCCTCAGTTGAACAAAAGCGACAGGGCAAAGCTCATTGCCTTTGGGCAGGGCCTTGGCACTACCGACCTTGCCGGTCAGAGCCGAGCGTGCAAGCTCTACTCCGCGCTGTTCACTGAGGCGCAGGATTCAGCTCGCCGTGAACGCGAGAAATATGGCGCATATCTGCCGCGACTCTCTCTGCTGCTTGGGCTTTGTGCAGCGGTATTGCTGCTGTAAATCACAGGCGGCACACCTCACACCCACAGCATTAAGGAGGTAAAAATGGAAATGGATTTTATCTTAAAAATAGCGGCAATTGGGCTAATTGTGGGCGTGCTGCACCAAATCCTCTCCAAAAACGGACGCGAGGAGTATGCTCAATTAACCGCGCTGGCAGGCTTGATTGTGGTCGTCCTGCTCCTTTTGCCGCAACTGCTCTCACTGCTTGACCAAGTACGCAGCGCGTTTTGATTTTAGTTATGGACGGCTCCGTATTCAAAATATGTGCCGCCGCGCTGGTAACCGCGCTGGTGGTTTTGATCCTGCGGCAGTACAAGCCCGAATACGCGCCAATTGCCGCCATTGCGGGTGTTGCGGCAATTGCCCTGCTGTTACTGCAAGATTTGCCAAGTGTCACAGGTTTGGCGGAATCTTTTCTGGAATTTGGCGGCATGGACGGTGGCTGGCTCAAGCTGTTGCTAAAAGCGCTCGGGATTGCCGTGCTCATACAGACAAGCGCAGACCTATGCCGCGATAACAGCAACGCCGCGCTGGCAGGCGCGGTTGAGCTTGCGGGCAAGGTAATGATACTCACGCTGGCACTGCCGCTTTTGCGTGCAGCGGCCGAAATCGCTGTAGGATTAATCAACAACGGATAACCCGCCCCTAAAAATGAGGTGCAAAATGAAGCTTATAAAAGTATTTCTGGCAGCATTGTTTTTCATTTTGATAATGGCATTCCCTGCATGGGGGCTTTCTGACAGCACAGACGACGGGCATTATGCCGCCGATGCGGAGGGCTATTTTGCCGAGCAGGCACATGAGAGCGGTGCGGATTCACTATACGAAAAGCTACCGACCGAAACACAACGGCTGCTTAACGAACTCGGCATAGAGAGCATAGACTTTTACTCCATACTGGATACATCGCCGCACGCAGTACTGGACTTGCTGATGGGAATGCTGGGCGGTCAGATGAACGCGCCACTGAAAACCATGCTCCAACTCGCAGGAATACTTCTCCTGCTTGCGGCAGCGCAGTCAATCGTCCCGCCCGGCGAAGGATTACACGAAACCATACGCATGGTAGGCGCGGCATTAATGCTGGTGTCGCTCATCGGTCCTATGTCGGCAATATTCTCAGCGTCCGCCGCGGCAATCGGCATTGGCGCGGACTTCATGCTTCTGTTAATTCCGGTTTACACAGGAATCATTGCCGCCACGGGTCAACCGACACTTGCGCTCAGCAGCGGTACTCTGGCATTCACTGCGGCGGAAGGGCTGGCACAGCTTTCAAAAACGTTCGTCGCACCGTTTTGCGGAATGTTTGCCGCGCTTGGTTCGGTTGGTTCGTTTGTTCCGGAGCTTGAGTTAAATTCACTGACCAAAATGGTGCGCAAGCTGGCAATTGGCGCAACAACAGCGGCGGCTTCGCTTTATGCGGCGTTGCTTTCGCTTAAAGGTGTGCTGGCAAATGCGGCGGACAGCGTGGGCGCACGCGGGATTCAGCTTATACTTAAAGCGGCGGTGCCGGTCGTTGGCGGTGCGCTGAGCGAGGCGTATACCTCAATCGCGGGGAGCCTTTCGCTGCTCAAATCGGCCGTGGGCGTGTTTGCGATAATGGCGGTATTGCTGATTAACGCGCCTGTGCTTTTGCAATCTCTGGTGTGGGTTTCGGGACTCAAGCTCCTTGCGGCGGCGGCAGGCATGCTGGGTATGGAGAGCATATCCGCGCTGTTGGACGCCATCGTTTCCGCTGTGACGCTGTTGGCGGTGCTGGTGCTGTTTGGCGTAGTTCTGTTGCTGCTCAGCGCCGGAGTAGCGCTTTCAGTACGCCAAGTACCCGTGTAAGCACAATCATCAAGGAGTGAACAATCATGGACTTTCTGCGCAGTTGGATGCTCTCCGTCACAGCGGCGGCGCTGGCGGGCATGTTGGTGTATATATTGGCGCCAAAGGGCGGCACGAAAAAAGCGGTGCGCATGGTCGCGGCAGTGTTTTTTTTGACAGCATTCTTTTTGCCGTTCGGCAAAATCACGACAAATGATTTCACTCCGCCGGAGCTTGCACGCGAGGATGTTTCGCAGTCAATACCATCAGCACTGGAGGACACGCTGAAAAACCAAGTCCTGCGCGCACAGAAAAATACTATTGTCCAAGCTGTCAACACAGAGCTTGCCCGGCAAACAGTGTCTTTGCCTGAGCAAATTGAATTCAGCACGGATATTTTGGCGGATGGAAGCATAGGAATTGTCCAAGTGCGCATACAATGTGCCAGTGGATCAATCGCGTCGGACGCGCTGCGGCGAACCCTGGAAAGCAAAATCAAAGAAGCTGCAGGACTGGCTGTGCAGGTGGTACTAGCTTGAAAGAAATGCCAAAGAAAGGACGCGGGATTAGCACAAAAAGCTTTCATGCTTGTTTTGTGAGCGACTTCTCTCGTGCATGGCGCATATCATGAAAGACTTGAGGGAAACGCTGCAAGGCCTCAGCGAAAAACTACCCGAAAAGCTCCGTGGAGACAAAAAGCTTTTGCTGATTGCCGGACTGTGTGTACTTGGAATACTTTTCCTTGCGCTCTCAGCGCTGCCCGGCAAAAGCACAAAGGCTTCATCGGAGCTGCCAAGCACACCACAGGTCAATGCGGCGGATGTTTCGGCATATGTAACGCAGCTTGAGGAGCGCTTGGCCAGTTTGATTTCCGATATGGACGGAGCCGGTAAAGCACGTGTTATGCTGACACTGGAGAGTGGAGCGGAGGAGGTCTATGCGGGGGACGAGCAGCATAAAAGCAGCACCAACCGGCAGGGCGACAGCAACGAGGCGCGGTTTGAGTACATTACCCTCCGTGCAAAGGATGGCAGCGAGCAAGGTCTCTTGCTCACAGTCATCCAGCCTCACGTGCGCGGTGTTGCGGTGGTCTGTGAAGGAGGCGGCAGCGCGCTGGTTCAGACGGCGATCATTCAGACGGTGACGGCGGTGCTGGATGTGAGTGCGGCACGAGTTTCGATAAGTAAAATGCAATAATAACCAAAAAGGAGCAAACAATCATGGCAAACACAAAAAAACGCAACCTGCTTTTAGCAACGCTGGTGGTCGCGCTGGCGTGCGCGGTCTTTGTAAACTGGTACTACACCCGCCCGCCGGCAGACGAGCCGGCAAACGGCAACGCGCCGGCAACAACCGTTAACGGCAATAAGCAGGTCAATCTTGGCGACGCGCATTATGTTGGCGGCCAAACCGACGAGGAAGAAGCCGTAGCAGCAAACGCCAGCGCCGAATATTTTGCCGCGGCAAAGCTCCGCCGGCAGAAAGCGCAGGAGAAAGCCAAGGAAACACTGAATAAGGTGATTGCCGACAGCAAATCCAACCAAAGCTCCATTGAGAGCGCAAACAAGGCGCTGGCGGAGCTTGCCGCGGTAATCAAAAAAGAGGCGGACATTGAAAACCTGATTGCAGCCAAGCTTGTGGGCGACTGCGTGGTTATTCTTAACGGCGAAAATGTAGAAGTCATCGTGCAGGGCGGCAAACTAAACGACCAAAGCGTGCTTCAGGTCAAGGACATATGCGTCAATCAGACAAAGCTGCTGTCAAGTGCGGTGACGGTGGTCGAGCAAAAGTAGCTCACGTGTTCATGATAGGGCGCAGTATGATTCTGCGCCCTTTTTTGTTTAAATAACAGGTTATAGAGATAAGTTTGTATGAGCAACAGAGAGAACATTAGAAGTGCGTTGCCATGCATCAAAATTGTACTCCTGGCAAGTCCCTCAGGACGCTGCGATAGCACACAAAAAATATACCTGTCGGTTCAAGCGCAAGCCGACAAGTAACGTCTCAACGGCACTTATGCTATTTTATGCAAGAATTATATTCTCACCCAAACCGC
>JAIRYC010000121.1 GCA_031267965.1 Oscillospiraceae bacterium
AAAGATATATTGATAGTGTCCGCCCTAATGCTGTGGCCTGCTCAAGTATTTTTATTACACTTGCCCCACCCTACGCACCAATTGATAACAATGTCATTAATACGATGATTTGGACTCAATTTGGGCGTGCAAGCATTGATATTGCGGGAAGAAGGCATGGCGGCCGTGCATTCAGGTCATCCGTTGCCAGCAACATGATAAACGATGGTGTTTCGACGGAAGTCGTGCGCAGGGTTTTAGGACATGGTACCAAGTATGCCCTCAAGCATTACGCAAGGATCGACATGGAAAGAATGAGGCTCTGCCCGCTTCCTGTGCCGCAGCCAGCAGGTATATTTGCGAACATTCTCTCTGGCAAGGGGGTGGATTCTCGTGTTTGATAGTATTTTTGCCAAAGAGATGGCAACTTTTTTGGAGCTTCGAAGGAGCAGCGTCGGAGCACAGACGCTTGCGCATGACACAGTCACATTGGCCAAACTAGATTGCCACTTGGCCAAGCATGATTACCGCAAAAGAGATCTATCCGAGGAAATACTTTTCACATGGATACGGACACTCAGCGGAAAAAGCAAAACAGTGAAGGAGAAAGTCCTCGCCGTTAGAAATTTCGTGAGATATCTCAACGGGATGGGAGGCCGTTCTTTTCTGCCGGATGTTCCGAAAGCGAAATCTGACTACATTCCCTACATTTATTCTGATGAAGAGTTGCTGCTGCTCATCCATTACGCTGACCACCTGGAGCCAAAGTCCCCTAAAGCGTGCTGTACCCATTTGCTGGCAATGATTCCGATGATCCTGCGCATCTTGTACGGATGCGGAACCAGACTCGGCGAAACGATGGCCTTGCGAAGAAAAGACGTTGACTTCAAAGCGCGCACGATTTTTCTCCGCGAAACAAAAAATTCAAAAGAAAGGCGCATTCCTGTCCACGATACTTTGATAAGCATAATAGAGCGTTATTGCCTGGCGCTTGGAATTATGCTGTCCTCTGAGGCATACCTCTTTCCCGGCAAAAAGTCGGATTCTCATCTTACAAAACGGCAGGTGCAACATTGGTTTTCAGAATTATTGAAGCTTGCGGATATCGACCAAAGAGAGACGCAAACACATGAGCGAGGAGCAACCCTGCATTGTTTCCGGCACGTTTTTGTTTTGAAATCTATGCAGCAGCTGGAGGCGGCAGGGCATCCTGTTGATATGAACGATCTGCTTTTGCCGACCTACCTGGGGCATGAGTGCTTGCTTGATACGGACAAGTACATGAGGTTTTCTGGCGCACAGATACCTGATTCATTAGAAGCGTTCGAGACTTTTGCCGCCGGATTGATTCCCGCAGTGGAGGTTCCGTATGAAGATGAATAGAGCAGAGCTTGAGTTCCTCTCTTTGCTTGGGAAGTTCTTCACGGACTACCTGCCGATTTCCATGGCCGCCAGCCCGAATACCATTAAATCCTACAAGTGTGCGTTCAGGCTTTTGTTTCATTATCTGAATGATGTCGCAGAGATTGATATCGACCACATCACCTTCGGAATGCTGGATTTTGATTTGCTCACCAGCTTCTTTGATTGGCTGGTCGTTGACCGAAAAAACAGCAGGACAACAGCAAAGATACGGCTTGGTGCCCTGGCATCGTTTGCCGAGTATGCGCAGAACCGAAATTTGGAGGCCGGGTATGTCTTTAGAAGCAGCCTGGAGAAAATATACAAGAAATCCTTCAGGCGCGTAAAAGGGAAACAGCGATGTGCCTTTACCCGTGGGGAGCTAGAGATATTCTTTTCCATGCCGGATACTTCCAGCAAGATTGGGTGGCGGGACCTTGTCCTTATGGTTGTCATGTATGCCAGCGGCGCAAGAGCGCAGGAAATCTGCGATCTCACCATAGGGGACGTTGCATATGACAAAAACGGTACTGCAATCCTGACACTCTTGGGCAAAGGGAACAAACCGCGGCGTGTCAAGATAACAGCCGATGCCACCGCACTATTGGACAAATACATCGCTTACAGGAAAATTGGCAATCACCCTGACCGCCATGTGTTCTCAAGCCAGAGAAACGAGCAGATTTCCGTATCCTGCATTGAGGAGGTTTTCGCCAAATACGAGAAAATGGCCAAAGATGCCCACCCTGACAAATTTTGCGCTGGTCGTTACACCCCGCATGTCATGCGGCACACGACCGCATCACATCTGGTCGAGGCCGGTGTCCCGCTTGCCATCGTGAAGAATATTCTTGGTCACGCATCGATCCAGTCAACACAGGTTTATGTGGAGATTACCCAGCAAACCGTCGACAAATATATGAAGGAGTGGAATGAAAAATGGTTCCCAAAAGAAGAAACAAAAGAGGAAATACTGCCAAATATCCAAAGCGCATTACCGGAATTTTTGCAGTAAGCACACATGCCTGTTATTCGAGAAGATTCACCGAGAAGCCCCATTTGTGGGGCTTCTCGGCATTTCCTCAAATAACGGGTTTCCCCGAATTAACGAAGCCGGGAGAGGTTGAAACAAGCCTATGAAAAAGGCGATTTTTGTTGCGGCGGCGGTCATTTTGACCGCCGCCCTTGCCTTTTCGGGCTTCAAGCTGTGGGCGTATTTTTCCGCTGAACAAGAGGCTGCGGAACAGTACGGCAGTCTGACGGAGCAAGTGGTTACGCCGCCATCCATACCGGATGGAACAGAACAGCCTGACGATTCCCCGCCATCCGAATGGACGGTGAATGACCAATACGGTACGCTCTTTGAACAAAACCCCGATATGATAGGCTGGATAAAGATTGACGGCACAACGATAGACTATCCCGTCATGCAGACCCCGGACAGGCCGGACTATTATCTCAAACGCGGCTTTGACGGCAAAACCAGCGACTACGGCGTTCCCTATGCCGCCGGGGGCTGTTCCATCGACCCGCAGAGCGGCAACATCACCATTTTCGGGCATCACATGAAATCCGGCAAGATGTTCGGGATTTTGGAGAGCTACAAGAGCGAAGCGTTCTGGCGGGAACATCCGCATATACAGTTTGACACCCGCGCGGGCTTTGGCAAGTATGCCGTCATCGCCGTGTTCAAGGTCAATCCCGCCGACTTTCCCTATCACAAGTTTATATCCGCCGCAGGCCAAGCGGAGTTTGATGGGTATGTGAGCCATTGCAAGGCTCTTTCTTTTTATGATACGGGCGTGACGGCGCAGTACGGCGACAAACTGATTACGCTGTCAACGTGCGAATATTCGACGCAGGGCAATCGATTGGTGGTCGTAGCACAAAAGATCGGAGGTGGTTCAGACGGGTAAGGACATTAAAACCAAACACACGATTAAGGACATCAAGCTCCTTGACAAAGCCGCCAGCGGCACGGCGCACGTCAAGAACGCCTTTATAAAGAGCAAGGACGCCGCTGAGGACACCCAGCAGGCGACTCACTCCACCGCCGAAGGCTACGCAACAGACAAGATGACAGGCGCGGCAAAATCCACAGCGCAGGAAACGGCAGGCCGTGCCAAGGACTTTTTCCGCAATCCCCGTCAAAAGGCGAAGCGGAACGTGGAGAAAGCAAAGGAGCATTTCGCCGAGGTCAGGCGGCAAACGCCCGAAGCCCGCAAAGAAGAGGCGCGGCAGACAAAGCAAGCCGCCGAACACGCCAAGAAAACTGCCGACACCCTCAAAGGGCGGGCGGATACGGCGCGGAAAACGGCTGAACAGGCGCAGAAATCCCTTACCGAAGCTAAGAGCGCATTA
>JAIRYC010000029.1 GCA_031267965.1 Oscillospiraceae bacterium
CACCTGTGACGACCACTGCGTTTTCCGCATTGGCGTGAGAATCCCGTCGGCGATCAGACTGTCGGCGATGTTGCGGAAGGTCTGCCCCGCGAGGTAGCTGTCGTAGATTCTGCGGATGATTTCGGCTTCGTGGGGCACGATTTTTGGCAGTCCATATACTCCGCGAACCCCGCGTGCTGCTCGGCGGTCAAGCACAACTCACCCTTGCCCTCCACGACCTGCTTGATAAACGGAAACTGCCGTTCCAATTCAGCAAGCCGTGATTTGAGGGCGGCGTATTCGCTGTTGACCTCGCCAAAAGGTCGAGATATTCTACAATTCCATTGGCATTATAGATGTGCCGGGGGAGGACGAAATGGTGGAATACTTCAAACAGCGCAAGGCGAGGCGAATATCCGAGCAAGCGCAAAAGCAAATCAAGACGGCGTAAACGCCGTCATTAGCGGCAAAAGCCGCAAGCGGAGCAACCCCGAAGGTTGCCCCGCCTACATACTTCCTTATTGTTCCCCCCACAACGTGGGGATTTCGGCGGTTTGACTTTGTATCAAACCTGCGTATGATACATGCGGACATTATATATGCACAAAACAACGCATACAAACCCCAGCAAAAGCTGGGTGATGTTTGTTGTCATATCTATGATATTCTTGCGGCATGACGTGCACATATCCTTCCATTTAATATTGTTCAGTTCGCGGAGTTAATTAGCCTCAGCGCTTGACGAATCAGCACGTCAGCAGAAAGCGCGGAATCCAGCCTGGCAAGGGCCTGGGCGCTTTGCACCCGCGAGTACCCAAGAGCGCACAATGCTTCCAAGGCCTCGCCGCCGTTTGATGAACCTATGCTCTGGACCGCGTCGAGCGCGTCTGCAGAGTCGTCGGGAATGGCCGCGAGCTTGCCCTTTAGTTCCAGCACAATACGCTGGGCAAGCTTAGCGCCAACGCCTTGGGCCGCCTGAATACTTTTAGCGTCGGACGCAGCGACGCACAGCGCAAGCTTGTCTGGGCCTAGCTCCGAGAGGATACACAGCGCAACCTTAGCGCCAACGCCTGTCACGCTGATGAGCAGCTTGAAGGTGTCAAGCTCCGCCAAATCCGAAAAGCCGCATAATACCATCGCGTCCTCACGGACGAGCAGGTGTGTATACAGCAATGCGTTCTCGCCAATGCGCAGTTTGCCTAACACACTGCGCGGGCACAGCAGACGGAATGCTAGGCCGACAGAGGTTTCCACTGCGGCGCTGGTTGCATCTGTATGCACAACCGTGCCGGAAATACTGTAAAACAAGCGCTTACCCCCGAAAAAATTATATTATATATTTTACCAGAATCGGCAGGGTTGCGCAAGTCTGGTTCTTGACATGCTGCGCGAGAAATACTATACTTATATAGGTATTACAAACTAGGACGAGGGAGAGAACATGAAGGATTTTTTTCAGCGTGCGTGGCTGGAAATCCATTTGGACGCGCTGACAAACAACTTTGCCCTCCTTGATTCAATCTCTGCGCCGGACTGCAAGGTTATGGCGGTCGTTAAAGCGGACGCTTACGGTCACGGTGTGGCGGAAACAGTCCGTGAGTTGGCGTCTTGCGGTTGTGCATGGTTTGCTGTTTCTAATTTGGAAGAGGCTCTGCAGGTTCGCGCCGTGTTGCCTGCAGTGGATATCCTCATACTTGGATACACCCCCGCACGCTATGCCCAGGTTCTCGCGGAGCACAACATAACGCAGGCAGTGCTGGATTCGGCCAACGCTGTGGCGCTTTCCGAGGTTGCGGCTAGTTGCGGCGTGCGTGTGCGTGTACACATTAAGATAGATACCGGCATGAGCCGCCTTGGTTTTTTCTTTCAAGACAGAAAACGCGACAACGCAGTGCTGGATGATATTGCTGCGGTATATGCTTTGCCTGGCGTTATCCCCGAGGGGATTTTCACCCATTTCGCTCAGGCGGATGACCCGGCAAACGGGCAGGAATTCACCGAACTGCAGTTCGCGCTGTTTACCGCGTGCATAGACGAGCTGCGCAGCCGTGGCGCGGTGTTCAAGCTGCGGCACTGCTGCAATTCCGCCGCTGCTTTGTTGTATCCGCACATGCATATGGACATAATTCGTCCTGGGTTAGTACTCTATGGGATCCCTGCTGACGAGGCGTTTCCGCACGTTGGGGAATTGCTCCCTGCTATGGAGATGAAAACCGTGCTTTCTCAGGTCAAGCCACTGCCGGAAGGCGCGCCTGTGAGCTATGGCAGCACGGTTGCCGCCCACAGCGGTACGTTGAGCGCGACGGTTCCGGTTGGTTACGCAGACGGTTATCCACGCGCACTATCCGGCAACGGGCACATGCTGCTTGATGGCAAGCGTGTGCCGATACTCGGATGCGTATGTATGGATCAGTGCGTGTTGGATGTTTCCGCTGTGCCAAGTGCAATCCCCGGCATGACTGTGACGGTTTTTGGGTGCGATGGCGAGGCGATGATAACCGCGCAAAGCCTGACGGAAGCGGTTGGTGCAATACCGTATGAGTTGTTATGCTCAATCAATAAACGTGTGCCGAGAGTTTATTTGCGCAACGGCGAGCTTGTCAGCGTGGCAAACTACATGCTGTTTGATTCACATGGCGTACGGATTGGATGAGAGTGGCGCAGCAGGGGCCTGGATTACTCAACGAGTGAATACCCATTTAATCGTCAAAATGCAGATTTGATTCAATCAATTTTATGCGGTGGCAATATCCGCGCCCGTAATTCAGTATAAAAACGCTCCGTTTCATCCGCCAACGGGCTGTGCGCGGAATTTTCAAACCACACCAAATCCTTTGCCGGTGCGTCAATAACGTCGTAGAAGCCTTGCACCAGCGCGGCAGGCGTGTTGTTGTCGTTCCGCCCCTGAAAGATGTAATACGGCATGACAAATTGGCTGCACTGCGATGGGAAATCGTAGTCTGTAATCTGCCCCCAAAGTGCCGCAAGCGAACGCATACTGCCAAGCGCCGTGCCCAGCAGGTCAAGAGGGGAGTACTCGCCTGACTTTGCCATGCTCTTGGCGAAGGAGGCGATAAATCCGATTTGCCGGTTCTTTGAGGAATACCCGCCATACCGTTTCATAATGTTTCGTTGCGTCAGCAGGCCGCGCAGCCCGCCGCGGTATTGACCACCCGTGGGAGGTCCAAGCTTTAAAAGCTTTTGGACGCTTTTTTCGTCACCTGACGATGCAGCCTCGTTCAGCGCAAAATGATAAGACAGCTCCTCGTTCTTAACGCCGTCAACCGTCTGTCCCTGACCAAAATATGCCGCAATGTGTTCCGGATAGCGGCTGCAAAGCAGTGTGCCAAGCTCTGTGCCCCAACTGCCGCAGACAAGGTACAACTTTTGCCGACCGAATTTTGTGCACAGCCACTTAACCAACTCAGCTGCGTCGCTAAGCAGTACATCGGGCGTGAGCGCGGAAAAATCCGTGCCCCAATAGGAGCCGCCGCAGCCGCGTTGGTCCCAGGTGACGAGCGTAAACTCACTTGCCCAGGCGCGGCAGCGTGTCATTACGCCGCCTCTGTCAGGCACGCCGGGGCCGCCGTGGAGAAACAGCAGAATGGGGTTCGACATATCCTCGCTCAGGATATGTACAGTTTGTTTTTGTCCGCCCAGCGGTAGGCGGAGGATGGTGTCGAGCATGGTTAACTCCAGTGCATTATGATTCATGATCGAAAAACAGGGGATTATCTATAGAACTCCGGCATTTATCGGGTAGCTTTCAAAAGCCGTTGGGGCCGTTGTATTCTTTACAAAGCCGCTTAAACTCCTCGGGTTGGTTAAAGCTTCCGGCCTGACGTGAAATCCCGTCTGCTGATCTTCCTGAATATATGAGTAAAACGGGTATTCATATTCCAGTCCGTAGTGATTCATGTCACAAGAAAAAAACAATGTGGTCTGTTTCAATGAATTTTTCGTTTTGTATTGCCAAAGGCCATACCGTATATCAGTTCCGCCGCCAAGTTCCCAAACGTTACACAGAAATTTGGAGTTACACATTTTAACACATGCCGCTATTCTAAACTAAATTAAAACAGTATGGGCGGCAAACTGCCGCCCGCCCGCTGTAACTTTAGCTATGGGCGGACCCGCAATCCGCCAAACATACTTATGCCTGTGGTGCGTTTACCGGGCACACGCCTGCGCACGCGCCGCAGTCAATGCAGGTTGCCGCGTCAATGACGTATTTGTCGTCACCCTCGCTGATTGCGTTGACAGGGCACTCAGGCTCGCATGCACCGCAAGAAATACAGTCGGTGCTGATTGTGTAGGCCATGGAATGAATCCTCCTAAAATTTATTACGCCAAAGCGTCATATAATATTTTACCACTTTTTTTAAAAATTGCAATAGCTTTTACCGCGCCAGCCCAACTAATTTCATCGCTTCTCGGATATTTCTTGCCGGGAGCACCACTAAATCGCCATATTGTGTGTACGTCAAACTCTTAAAATTGTGCCGCGGGATAATGCAGCGGCCAAACCCAAGCCGTGCCGCCTCGCGCAGTCGCTGCTCACAGCCACTGACCGCGCGAATCTCCCCACCAAGTCCAAGCTCGCCGAATGCTAACGCATCTTGAGCGATTGCGGTGTCCTGCAATCCCGATGCCAACGCCAGCGCAACGGGCAAGTCGCATGCAGGCTCATCCAGCTTTAAGCCGCCCGCTATGTTGAGATATGCATCCATATTGCCGAAAAACCGCCCCGCACGCTTTTCAAGCACAGCAATTAGCATATTCATTCTGTTGGCGTCAAAGCCGTTGACCATGCGGCGCGGATTACCGAAGCCCGTTTCACTCACCAGCGCTTGGACCTCTGCCAGCAACGGGCGCGAACCTTCCAGCACGCATGCCACGCACGAACCGCTTGCCCCCTCTGATCTGCCTGAAAGCAGCATCTCCGAAGGATTTTCTACTTCGCGCAGGCCTGTGTCGCTCATCTCAAACACACCGATTTCATTTGTGCTGCCATAGCGGTTCTTTACCGCGCGCAAAATGCGGTACGAGAGGTGGCGCTCCCCCTCAAAATAGAGTACCGCGTCCACAACATGCTCCAGCACCTTGGGTCCGGCGATGTTTCCGTCCTTATTGACGTGTCCGATCAAAATGCATGGGATGTTCAGCGCCTTTGCCGTCCGCAGGAAAAGGTTGGTGCACTCGCGTACTTGGGTCACGCTGCCGGGGCTGGAAGCAATCTCGGTAATCTGCATGGTTTGAATGGAATCAATCAGAACCAGGCCGGGCTTGCTTGCGCGTATGCTTTCTATAATACCCTGTGCGTCCGTTTCGCAGAGCACAGAAAGGGCAGGGGAGTCCACACCCAGACGCGCCGCGCGAAGCTTGAGTTGGTGTGCCGATTCCTCGCCGGAAACGTAGAGTATCTCCAATCCTTTGGCATTGCCGGACTTCTGAATATGTCCGCCCATTTCTCCGCAAATTTGCAGCGAGAGCGTGGATTTGCCGATGCCCGGGTCGCCGCTGAGCAGCACAAGCGAGCCGCGCACCAGACCGCCGCCTAACACGCGGTTCAGTTCACCAATGCCTGTGTCATATCGCTGCTCGCCCTCGGCCGGGATTTCGTGCAGACGCAGGGCTTGGCGCATACCAATGCCGCCGCCAGCGCCTATTGTGCGTTTGGCGGGCGTGTTAGCAGGCAGGGCGTGCTCTTCCAGTGTATTCCATTCGCCGCAGCCCGGGCATTGACCGAACCACTTGGCGGTTTCGTGTCCGCAGGCAGTGCAGATGTGGAGGGATTTTGGTTTGGGCATGTGGTGCTCCTGCGTTAAAAATTTTTTTGTTTAAAATTAGGGAGTTCTAAAAAGTATATCACTCAATCTTAAAGGTAAGCAAAAAATCCTCTAGCTCACGCTGATTTCGAACACGCACAAACGGTGTGTCAATATATTTTTCCCGCAACGCCAAAATGGGTAGACGATGTCTGCGCCGAAAATTGAACATCCACGCTAAAAATTCAAAGTATCCTTTTGAAAAAAATGGCTGTTCAATCATTCCGTCAAGCATATCCGCGCGTTGCTCCGGGCGCCGCCTGATTGCGCGCCAAACACAAATCAGTGGGCAAAAATCAAGGAATATCACCAAATCCGCACGCATCCAACGCGCTTCCATTGTGCCGCGATAATTGCCGTCAATAATCCACTCTTCACCTGCCGCAAACCCCTCAACCTTAGTGAGCCACTCGTCTTTTGGCGTGGGTATCCAGCCGATGTGCCAAAATTCACGGTCAAGGTGTATGACCGGCAGGCAAGTCGCACCGCCTAGCCGCCGAGCAAGCGTGGACTTGCCGCTGCCGCCTGGGCCAATAACCATTATGCGGTTGTATGGCATATTCAACTCCTTTGTGATATGCGCAGGGACGCACTGGCGTGTGCGTCCCTGCAAAAACGTGATTAACCTTTGCGCTTAATTGTCAGGCACACGCTTTGATGGTCACCCCAGCTTTCCGGAATGATGAAGCCCAGGTTCATCAGGCTGTCGCCGTGCAGAGTAACGCCAAGCTCCTCAATCTTATAGAGTGATTGCGGCTCCAAACCCTGCAAGCGAATCCGCCGCGGCGCGTGATTGCCGCTTATGTGCTGCATGACAACCTGCACAAGCGCGCTTTTCTTATCTGGGCTGACGTACATCCACGCCGCCTGCGTTGAATCTTCAAACGGGCTTATGAGGCGATAGAAATCCCCGCCGAAGATGAGCTTTTGATATTCCTGATAAAGGTCAATCTGATCTTCAATCTGGTCAAATTCACTCTCGTCCAGCTTGGCAAGGTCAAGTTCGTAGCCAAATGTGCCCTGCAAAGCAACCGCGCCGCGCGTCATGAATGGCGCATTGCGCCCAGTCTGGTGATTTGGCGTTGCAGAAACATGCGCGCCGATTGTGCGGATTGGGTACGCAAAGCTTGTGCCGTACTGAATTTTCAGGCGGTCGATTGCGTCCGTATTGTCGCTCGTCCAGGTTTGTGGCATGTAGTAGAGCATGGCCGGGTCAAAGCGCCCGCCGCCGCTCGCGCAGCTTTCAAACAGCACCTTCGGGAACGCACTGGTGATGCGCTCAAGCACATCATAAAAGCCCAGCATGTAGCGATGCCAGATCTCGCGTCCACGCTCTGCAGGCAGAGTTGCCGAGAACGCTTCGCTGAGATAGCGGTTGCAGTCCCACTTTACATAACTGATGTCAGCGCTGTTGAGGATATCCGTCAAGCGCTCCACAAGGTAATCCCGAACTTCCTTGCGGCTCATGTCCAACGCAAGCTGGTGGCGGCCAAGTGTCTTAGGGCGGCTGGGGATTGAGAGCGCCCAGTCAGGGTGTGCGCGGAACAGGTCGCTATCCGGGTTGACCATCTCCGGCTCAAACCAAATACCGAACTTCAACCCTGCGTCGTCCACGCGCTCCACCAGTTCCGCCAGCGAACAGCCGAGCTTTTCCTCGTTGACGAACCAGTCACCAAGGCCGGAATTGTCGCCGTCGCGCTTACCGAACCAGCCGTCGTCCATGACTAGCATCTCAATGCCGGCACTCGCGGCCTGCTCCGCCAGGTTAACGAGCTTATCTGCGTTGAACTTAAAATATGTTGCTTCCCAGTTGTTGATGAGGATTGGGCGGCGCTTATCACGCCATGCGCCGCGGCACAGATTTTTGGTGTAGAGCCTATGGTAGGTGCGGCTCATTTCGCCCATACCTGCGTTGGAATATACCAGCACGGCTTCAGGTGTGGTAAAGGTTTCCCCCGGCTCAAGTTTCCATGCAAAATCATAAGGATTGATGCCCATAACAACGCGTGTGGTATCTTTTTGGTCGACCTCCGCCTCAATCAGGAAGGAGCCACTATAAACCAGATTGAAGCCGTAGACTTCACCCTGCACCTCGTCGGCACTCGGCGTTGCAAGTACAGTGAAGGGATTCATCTGGTGTGAGGAATAGCCGCGGCGGCTCTGCAGACTCTGCGTACCGTGACGAAGGGGCAGCCACTCAACCTGACGCTCGCGTGCCCATGCGCCATAAAGTCCCAGCATTTTGTAGTTGCTTGAGGAAAACTCCACGCATGAAGACATAGCGTAGTTCAGTTGTAGGGGCACGTCATGACGTGCTCCTACGCCAACGTTGCTCAGCACTGTATGCCGAGTGATTACGTTAAGTCCGGCGAATACAGTATAATAAAGCACAGTACGCAGACCGCAGTACTTGTCTTCCAGCGTGATAGCAAGCGTTTCGGCTTCGTCGTCATTGTTGAGGTACACAGCGGGAAGACCGGCCAGTGCCGGCTTGCCCTGTTGAATTTCGTGGCTGACGTAGCGCAAATCCACTGCAGATGAGCCGTCTGCCGCCAGTGCAGTGACTGCAGGTACACGGAAGTCGCCGGCGCCGCCGCCGGGATATTCGGCCAACATGTGGTCAGGGTTTTCGTCAAGGGTGTTTTCGCCGTCCAAACCGAGTGATTCGCCACTATTGGATTCAAGTAGAGCGGAAAGATCAAAATCGCTGACCGCCGCGCCCCAGTAACGATGGACAACCTGTCCTTTGGGCAGAATTTGCAGCACATAGCTGGATGTGCCGGCGTCCAGCTTAATACTGCGGGATTGCTCGTCGAATGTGATTGCCATAATTGTTCTCTCCTCATGATATAAATATCACGCAATAGTATACAATTTTTTGCGTCAATGCGCAAGAGGCGCCGGAGGATGAACATACAAAAAACAGGCAACTTCCCAAAGAGTTGC
The DNA here is from genome assembly GCA_031267965.1 of Oscillospiraceae bacterium. GTDB lineage: Bacteria > Bacillota > Clostridia > Oscillospirales > Acutalibacteraceae > WRKY01. The sequence continues at coordinate 8,754 of JAIRYC010000029.1, forward strand.
CTGTTTTGCTGTAACGTGTTTTGTTTGGTTACGGAGTAAGATTCACGAGGAAGCCACGGATATTGCCGGTAACAATAACGTCCAGCCACGCGCGGAAGGCCTCCTGCCACGTATTGAACGCTTCTTTGGTAGCGTCGCTTGCATTAAGACCGCTGAACCAGTTCCTAATCATGTCGATGGTGGCGTTAACGAACTCGCTGAACCAACCCAAATCGCCCCACATAGGTATGCCCTTCTTTCTTTAATAATTAAAATAGTGTTTGTCAAGCACTGCTTGTCAATAGTATTGTAGCACAGCTTAGCTGTTGTATTATTCCATATTAGAAATAAAACGAATTTTTCTGCAAAGTTACAAATGACAGTCACAGTTGCAACCATCCCCATGCTTGTGGTATACTCTACCAAATAACCGTGCAGGGAGAGAATGCTGTGAAAACCGATATCCAAATTGCCCAAGAGGCGCAGCCGCTGCCTATTCAGCACATTGTGCATAAGCTGGGTTTGCCCGAAGAACGCGTGGAGCCATACGGCAAATACGCTGCAAAGGTTTTGCCCGCAGCGGAGCTTTCCGGACCTCCGCCAACAAAGCCTGCCAAGCTTATCCTGGTAACCGCAATCAACCCAACCCCGGCAGGGGAGGGCAAAACCACGGTGTCGGTCGGTCTTGCGGACGGGCTGCGTAAAATTGGCAAAAAGGCGGTCCTTGCGCTAAGGGAGCCGTCGCTTGGACCGGTATTTGGCGTTAAAGGCGGCGCAGCAGGCGGCGGATACGCCCAGATTGTTCCAATGGAGGACATTAATCTGCATTTTACAGGTGATTTGCACGCAATAACGGCTGCAAACAACCTGCTCGCCGCAATGACGGATAACCATATCAAACAAGGCAACATACTTGGGCTTGACCCGCGCCGCGTGGCGATCCGCCGCTGTCTGGATATGAACGACCGCCAGCTGCGGTTTGCCGTCACAGGTCTTAATGGTGCAGTCAATGGCGTCCCGCGCGAGGAAGGCTTTGATATCACCGCCGCATCAGAGGTCATGGCGACGCTGTGCCTTGCGTCGAACATTGCCGACCTCAAAGCGCGTCTTGGGCGCATTGTGGCCGGATATACCTATGCAGGTGAGCCGATTACTGCCGCGCAGCTCAATGCTCAAGGGGCAATGTGCGCTTTGCTTTACAAGGCCGTTCATCCCAACCTTGTGCAGACACTGGAGGGCACGCCCGCGCTTGTTCATGGAGGACCTTTTGCCAACATTGCCCACGGCTGCAACAGCGTGATTGCCACCAAAGCAGCGCTCACGCTAGGCGATTACTGTGTCACTGAAGCCGGATTTGGTGCTGATCTGGGAGCAGAAAAATTCCTTGACATTAAGTGCCGCATGGCTGGGCTTGCTCCGGATTGCGTTGTGCTTGTTGCAACGGTCCGCGCGCTGAAATATCATGGAGGCGTTGTAAAGGCAGAGCTATCGACCGAAAATTTGACCGCATTGCAAACCGGGCTTGCAAACCTCGGAAGACACATCGAAAATCTGCGCTCAGTTTATGGGCTGAACGTTGTTGTTGCGATTAACCGCTTCTCGGCCGACACCGACGCGGAGCTTGCTCTTGTGCGTGAATATTGCGGGCAGGCGGACGCTCCTGTTGAAATTTGTGAGGGTTGGGGAAAAGGCGGCGCAGGCGTGACAGATCTTGCCGCCCTGGTTGATAAGACGTGTGATAAACCTTGCGATTTCCATTTCTCGTATGGAGATGACCTGCCGCTGGAGGAGAAAATCTGTGCCGTAGCAACTAAAATATATCATGCGGCGGATGTTTCATTTGCGCCTGCCGCCCTTGCTGAACTCCGCCGTCTGGATAAAGATGCGGACGTTGCTCGCTATCCGGTTTGTATTGCCAAAACGCAGTATTCTTTTAGCGATAACCCAAAACTGCTTGGTGCGCCGGATGGCTTTACAGTGCATATCCGCGGTGTACGGCTGAGTGCAGGGGCTGGGTTTGTCGTTGCTTATATGGGGGATATCATCACAATGCCGGGCTTGCCGCCACGCCCCGCTGCCGAAAGCATTGATGTGCTGGACGACGGCACGATTGTCGGGCTGTTTTAAGAAAGGCGGTGACGCATGAAACGGCGCAAAGAATTGACATTTTACATACAGCTTGCCGGCAACAGCCCGTTGCGCGCTGAACTGCGCGAATGTGACGTTGCGCGCAGCATTGGCGAAATTGACCCGCTTAAATTGACCGTGTTTGCTTTTCAAGAGTCATTCCTGCCAGCGTTCCGCAAACTAATGGTGAAACGTCGGGAGGAAAATCAACATGTAAACGCCAGCGATGGATTCATGTATCGTATTTTTCCGGAGGGCATTGAGCGGTTGGATTGTCCGCGTATTAAAAAATCTATTCCAATGCAATTGTGCAAAATTGCCCGCAAAGTGAAAAGTACGCAAGCCGCCCACAAAAAAGCCGCCTGTCACTTCGCTCATGCCAAACAAAACATGCTGGAAGGCAAACAAACCCGTACGTATTTGCTAAAACAGAAATTCTGGCACGCAGAGTATCATCAATGCATAAATTTACGCTTGCACGTTCCGAAAACGACCGGCAAAGTTCCATTGGTTATCTGTCTTCATGGAGTAGGCGTGCACGGAAACGGAAACATAGGACAAATAAGCCACTTCCTGCATGCGCTTAAAAAAGGAACGCCGTGAGTGTTTTATCTGCATACCGCAATGTCCGCTCTTTTTTGAGTACAACACCAATGAATTCAGCGCAGTGCTGGGTGATTTAATCAATGCTTTATGCGATGAACATCTTAATATTGACCGCACGCGGGTATATCTGTTGGGGGTGTCGTATGGCGGACATGCCGTAACTTACGAATGTTTGCGTCACCCGGAGCGCTACGCTGCCGCAATACCAACCGTTGCGTGGACTTATGTTGCGGGACTTGATTTTCAGGCAAATACGTATCTGTACGGTATCGACGAATATCACCGCCCGTTTGACGAAAACGGCTATTTCAAACTGGCGCAAACCCCGCTGTGGCTGGCATATTCACATCTGGAGGTACAATATAACGAGCCGCTCAGTATTGAACTCAAGGCAATTGACGCGCCTGTCAAAACCACCCGCATTGACAGGCGCGGGCACGCGATGTTCACGCTGTTTTTCCGTGATGAACCGTGGACAGACTGGCTTTTTGCCCAGCAAAAGGAGATTTAATGCAGATCACGCCGAATAATCCTAAATTCCGTTATGAGATGGAGAATCTCCTGCGGTGGTTCGGTGTAGAAAACGCTGATGGTTCGGTAGTTCTTTATGCGGACGAAGACTGCGCCCGTGCGGAACTGATGCTTGCGGGCAAAACGGCTGCGCACAATAAGCAGTTGTTTGCATGCGCAAACCATGAGTTGGACGTGCAGGAGCTTGTACTTGCGCAATCTTTATACTATTGCCTGTGCGCACTAACGCGTGGCAAGGTTACAGGTCTTACGGATTCAGAAAGCGTTGGAACACCTTCCTGTGGACATTGTCCGCCGCCGTGAGGGGAGTCCTTACAGGGGCGCGCCCAACCAAGTTGTTTAGGCGTTTAGCGGATAAAGGAGGGGGGAGTCGTCCGCAGCAGAGTACTTCGCGGAGCCGTTGTTTGTCAAGCCAGAAAACATCGCGCTGGCAAAAGTAATTTATCACGAGCAGTGCGAAATCCTCGCCCGGTCAAGTCCGCAAAGCTTTAGCCTGTATATTGGCATACCCTTTTGTCCGTCGTGCTGCGCATATTGCTCGTTCGTTTCACACTCAATTACTAACAGCAAGGCGCAAAAGCTTATCCCGGATTATGTGGAAAGGCTTTGTGAAGAAATCCGCGTTAGGCTTAATCCCCATAAAACAGTTTTCTCAACAGAGGCCAAAAGCCAAATTTTGCGCCGCGATTCCAGTTTGCGGGCAAAAGCTTTCGGTTTCTGATGAACCAGCCGTTTCGGTTTTGAGAATATCAATTTTCCCGATAGCCCCTATGAAGCTAAGGTGTACCGTGATTTCCTGAACTCTCTTACCTGAACTTTTATCGGGCTGATGAACCTCAATCCGCTCAATCAACTCATGGAGAATCGTTGGCGTCAATTCCGTGACATTGGTTTGTCTGCGGATTAGACGTAAAAATTGCTCCATGTTGACGGACTGTTGTTCTTGTTCGTCTACCTGTTGGTTTAGATTCCTGACTTGTTCTTCCAGTTCCTTTTGCTCCTGCTCATAGCCCTTTGATAGCTTGATAAAGCGTTCGTCGCTCAATTTGCCGAAAACCGAATCCTCATACAGCTTTTGAACTATAGTATCAAGCTCTGTAATCCGATGTTGCATTTGAAAGAGATGCCGTTTATCGGCAGATATTGTAGCTTTAGTTTTATTGAGCTTTATTGCTGTGGCTTTGACCGCCGGCAGCTTGGCGATTGCTTTAGTTTCCTTAGCTTTACAGGAAGAACAACTGCGCTCCTGCGTTCCCGCGGCGTTGGTTGTGGCCGCTTTGGTGGTTTTTCACGCTGACCATTTATGCCCGAGCGCGGCAACTTTGCGGGTTTCTTTGTGGCCGGAATCTTTGGTACAGGTTCGGGTTTCTGTACCTGTGGCTGTGCAGGTTGCGGATTTGCTTGCTTTCCACGCGCCAAAAGTGTGGGTGTGGGTTAGTTTGGGGATGCTGCGCGTTTCTTTATGGGCAGAGTTATTCATGCAGGTGCGTGTTTCTACGCCTGCGGTGGTTTCTGTGGCGGGTGTGGTCACGAGCCAGAAACCGTAGTTATGAATATGTGTCAGTTTAGGGATATTTTCAGTTTCTTTGGCTCCACAGATTGTACAGGTATGTTCTCTGATACCAGTCGTAGTTTCAGTTGCGGCTTTAGTAATAGCCCACGCACCGTATGTATGGGAACTTTGGCAAACTAATCTGAAACGTTGAGAATCATTTCCGTTATCCTCAAATTGAATTACTGCTGTACCATTTATTGAAGCGTTGTTTTTAATATCTATGCACCCGCCTGAGTTTTTGGCAACAAACTTGTAATAACCATTGCCGCAGTCAATTATGTACCAACGTTGGTTATTTGTACCAGTCCAATCATATTGGTGAATGGCAGCATTATTAGAAATAGTTATATTAGCAACATCTAACACTTTACCACTATAAACAGATTGTATTTTGTAAGTGCCATCGCTTAGACGCTCAAAAATGAATTTTTGATCATCATGATTTTCCCACGCCCATAAATACACAGGAACGCTGTTTTCTTTTTTCAATTGAGTAGAAATGACTTTCTTGGAGCTTTTGTGTTCGATAGAATATGTACCGTTTGGAATATTGGCACTAGTTGCGGGCAGAAATTGCGGCATCAACTTAAACCGCTGTGCGTCCGAACCATTATCACTATATTGAATTATTTTTGTGCCATTTGCTTGTCCATTGTTATATATGTCCATGGCTTTTCCAGTTTTTTTGTTTATGAACTTAAGGTAACCGCTGCCACAGTCTATGATATACCACTTGCGCTAGATCGACAGCATCCCATGTCCACTGATATACATTGCTGCTATTAGCTCCGCTGCTGTCCGCTTCAAGAGCTTTTCCGCTGGCGACACATATAATGCCATATGTTCCATCGCTTTGTCTTACAAACTTAAATTTTTGATTGTTTTGGTTATTTTGTTCCCAGAGGAGCGCTTGTGCGCCTTCGCTCGAATACCGAATCAATATCTATGTATTTTCCAGAGGTTTTTCCTTGAATTGTATAAATTCCATCTGCTATTGTTATGTAGTTTGTTGGAGTGGTGGGGGTGTTGCTTGTATTGTCTGTCCACCGCTAGTTATATCCATATCCATTTATTACATTAGTATTATAAAGGTAGAGCGCATCGTATGGGTTCATTTGGTTATTTATACACCAGCAGGGAGAGGTTTTTTACCAAGAAGGCACAGCGGGGTGGGCAACCGGTAATCATGTCCATCTTGCTTGTGGGCGTGGTGCTTTTTCGGGAAATGGCTGGTATCAAAATAGTCAAGGTTGCTGTACAACTTTACCTACCCACAAATCGCTGATATTGTTATCATGTATAACCATGATTGTCATGTAGTCAATAGTACCGTTAGCATATTGCACAGGCTCATTACTCTGAAACCAAACAGTATTATAATCACCATAAATGCGCTTAATTGTACCGGTAAAAGGTGCAAAAAAGTTGTCAATTCCAGTATCTTTCCCAGTTATATCAATCGCACAATCACCTTGGTGAGAATATTGGCCATTAACACCTTGTGAAATATTCAAATATTGCATTGGGAAAATAGCCTTTTGAGTTGCTGCGCTTGCACTTAATGGAATTGATGTCAATATGCCTACGCTCAAAACCAATGCCAATAAAATGCTTGTAAACTTTTTCATTTAGACCTCCAAATTTTTGTTTTTTCTTGATTTTGGTGAATTTATGAGCTAAAGTGATATTGCTTATATCTGAATTTAGGACATTTCTATCTTTGTCTATATATCTAGGCAACCATTGCATAAGAGTAGACAAAGAAGTTCTACTTTTAGGTATAAGCAACCACCAATGGTTGCCTTTTTGTTGGGTAACCTCTAAATAACGCCAAGGAGGGCAAATGGAAAACAATCAAATAAATTATCAACCTAAAAATAAATGGAAAGTGGCAGGGATTATTTTGATTGTGGTGTCTGCTATACTTATTGGTTTTTCTGTTTATTTGGCAGTAAAAATAAATGCAAAAGATAAAAGTAGCGTAAATAATAGTGCTCAAGCAGATACTTCATGTAAGAATACTGAAACAAGCAAAAATAAATCTGATGAGGAAAATTTGCCAGTTATTACAGATGAAAATAATAGTGTGGATTACTTATCGGTAACAGACTGGGGAATAAAAATAAAAACGGATTTTGCTGATATGCTTAATTTCAGTCACATAGATGGTGAATATAATCCTTTCAACGAAAAAGAAGCTCCGCAATTGATTCGTATATCCTATTCAAAATTTGAAGGTACACAATGTTCACCTTATATTGGTGGTTTTATTGGCATGGGGCACTTGAATACATTGTGTACCTCACATGCAACGCAATGGAACAACGCGAAAAATAATTACTAAATCAGCTTGGTTAACTGCCGGAGAGAGGGTGTTCCCCTCTCTCCAATCATTTTGGGAGTGTTTTATTTGAAAAAATATTTATCCTTGAGTATTATCCTGTTGGTGGCGCTGGTATTATCGTCTTGCGGCAAACAGCCAATAATCGAAGCCAAAGCGCCACCCATAGCAGAAAATATTTTGGTGGAGGTTAACGGCGAAATCATATTGAAATCCGAAATTGATTCTGTTTATGAGCAAGTCAAGGGCACTAGGATTACATACCAAAAGATTGTGGAAGATACTATTTCCGAGATACTTGTGATT
>JAIRYC010000032.1 GCA_031267965.1 Oscillospiraceae bacterium
GCCATACACCCCATTAAAGGTACAAGTGCTTGAGGTGATGAGCGGCGACCTGGAATTAGGCTCACAAACACTTTACTTCCCCGGCGGTACAGTAACAGCGGAGCAATACTTGGAAGCGAACCCAACCAACGGCAAAAAAATTGGGCTTGAGGACATGACGCAAAGCAAACGCAAAAAGTATTATATCGATTTTCCCTCCGAAATGGACTGTGATATCAAAAAGAACACAGAATATGTTTTCCTTTTAAGGAACGATGAAATTGTTCCCGGAGCATATTTTGTTCTAACTGGTGCTTACGGCACCTTCACCAAGGACAAGAAAAACGTGAAGACCAAAAAAATGCTGAAATCCACCAAGGCCGGCAAGGCAAAGGTAGCTACTATCACAGCGGCGGAGAAATAAGTGACAAAGATAAATTGGGCGGAAAGTGATTGCTTTCCGCCTAACGCTGATGATTTAGTCCCCGCTCTTTTTCAGCTACATGGCTAAGTATTTGCAGCACCATGTCGGCGATGAAGCGACCTGTCAAAGCTTTATTCTTTTGCTAATGATATGTTAAAGCTCTATCAAACAGTAAAGGCGTTAGCAGGGGCGAAAACTCAAAGGCTTACCCGAGATTGCTCAAGACTTCACCTAAATTTTGCTGTTCTGCCGAATCTCCATCCGCGCTTATTTCTTCCGCCGCTTCCAATGCGGCAAAATCCAGCTTGCTCACCATGCCAATACAACTCAGCGTAACGTTAACTTTCTGTACGCTGTTATCCAGCCATAAATGTCAATCCGCTCAATCAACTCGTGCAGCATGGCAGATGTTAATTTGGTTACATCGCTGTGCTTGCGAATTACCTTAAGGAAGCGTTCCACGTTGGCAGTTTTAACTGTCCCCATATACCAACCAGACCAGCCAGCCAATAAACACTAAACTCATATATCAATCAACCGCGCCTTAGTTAGAGGGATGGAATAAAAATGTATGTATTTTTATATAGTATAGATATATAGTTTAGAGAGAGTTAAGTAGATAAATTATTCTAAATTAGAAACAAAATGAATAAGTTAAGATAAGTAATTAGTAGTAGTTTTAGAGGGGAGGGGGGTCCCGTACTGTTCGCCGGAGCAACCGACCACAGAGGGCGTTGCGGAACCGCCTGTATATTTTATGGATATATATATATGAAAATCGCAGCAAGCATAAGCCGGATTGTCAATAGCGGTTTCTTTTTATAGCATGAAAGGCTCAGCAGAGAGCGAAAATGGTATACGCATTGACAACGTTCCCCGCTTATGTAAGAATCTCTTTAAGACAGGGTAAAAAAGACAGGGTAAAACCCTCTTGAACATTTTCGCAGCCGCTCGCGAACCCCTCAGACGCAGAGCGGGGAGAACCTAAAAAGCAGGAAGTCTTCTCCTTTATTTTTTTATTTGGTATGCAACCGGTTCTTCCCGCCCTGTGGCCGATTGTTGTTTTTGCGAAATCCTAATTATGGGGTAAGAAGCTGTACAAACCCGAATGGCTTTTAATTTAATTGTTTTTAGGGCTAAAATATGAAACAATAAACCCATAAAAAAAGAAGAATTAAAATGCGAACGCCGTTGACCGCACTGCAACGCAGCGGAGAAGCAACGTAATAATGGGAAAAACCACTCGGAATCTATGCAGCGTTTTTGCGCGATATGCAAAAAATACCGCACTGTTGACCCGAAAACACGAGAAATTCCCGACGAACTCAAACAGCAAGCGACAAAGGCGTATTTTGAAGGGTTGAGTGACCGCGCCGCGGGGCGGCTTTACGGCATGAGCAAGGCAAACGTCTTAAATTGGATTAAAAAAACGAACGAGACAACTCGCAATAAACAAATGTTCGCCGGCGTTTTTGAAATTGATGAGCCATACTGGTTTCTTGAGAAAAAAGCGCGCACAGAAACCGGCCAGAGAGAACGTCTATTTGATGACGATGATCAGCCGTGAACCGCGGCAAATACAGGCTTTTAAAATTGCTCGTGGCAAGTGTTGTCTGGCGGATTCAGGAGATGGTTGACGAAGCACCCGAAGCCACAAAATACTGCTCGGGCGGTTATCTGGGCTACCTTGACGTAGGCTATTACGTCGCAGCCGCTGCTTCTATCGCAGTCTGGAAGCCTTGGGGTCTGTAGTCGATATGTTCGTCGATGCTTACAATAAATTCGGCGGGTACAAAATGAAATACCGCCGACCCGCCAGCCACCGTCCTCCTGACGGCGCAGCAAAGCATCTCCATCATTTCAAAGATTTGCCCTGCCAGATTATTGATTTTTTAGACGTTCCTTTTTTATCCGCTTATTGGTCTCTCCAGCCGCCGGAAAAGGCTTGACTTTCCCGCGCGCGTGTGCTACAATCGCCCTAGTACATGAGGGCGTGCTGCCTCCTATGAAAAATATATCATCCGGAAAGGACGAACCATGAAGTTACACAAAAAGCTCCTCGCCGCCACGCTGGCCCTCAGCCTGCTGCTGCCGCTGCTCTCGGCCAATGTGACCGCCGCGGGCACCGTTGCGTATCGCTGGGTTCCCGGTCAGGCCATGCCGACTTTCTCTGCTCCCGCCGGCACGCTCGACGCAATCGACACCCGCGGCTTACCGTTTGCGGAAACGCTCGTCGCCGCATGCCTGCAAGGCATTATCAACCGCACGCAGCCGCGCATTCTCATCGTCAATAGTGACGAGGGCACGCGCGATAGCTGGCGCGATATCCTTGGGCTTTCGTATGACGTGCTCGCAAGCTGGCAGGATGGCGTGCGCAAGTATCTGGGCGAGTTGAACGGAGTCGTCATCTGGAACCCGGCCGTGCAGGATACGGCAAACGTTGCCACAACCATTGCCGGTGTGACGGATTCCTTGGCGGTTTCTCCGGAGCTTGCCGCCCTGCTGACCGCCGCGCCGTACAGCCTTCCGGTTACCGTTGACCTGCGCAGCGAGCTGATCGCCGACAAAATCGGCGCGTACCGCTATTTGTATCATAACTACTGGAACCGGTGCACGCGCAAGACCATCAGTGGGCTTGTGCCTGACGGGCACACCAACCTGCGGGATTTTTCCGTTGCGGTCAAGGCGGCGGTGCTTTGGCTGGACGCAGGTGTTCCTGCCGAGCGCGACGTGCTCAAGCTGTTTTTTAAGGATACCGCGCAGCTGGACACCTTCTACACCGGTTGGTGGCCGAACGAGCCAAAGGGCATTGATTTTGCCAGCGCGTATGGCGTTATGACCGTCGCCAGCGATTTTTACCTGAATTACACAGTTTATTCGGGCATGTCCCAAAGGCTGAGCATACCGACCGTGCCCGCAAAGCCGGTGCTGGATAACGGCAAAATTTACGTTTCCGTCCTCATCAGTGACGGCGACAATATTCAATATGACCAAGGCGCAATGCTGATCGACCGCCTTTGGGGCAGCCCGGAGAGGGGCGCTGTTCCCATTGGATGGACGGCGACCCCCGTCATGCTGGATGCCGGCCCACAGATCCTGAACTACTACTACCGGACCGCCACGCCCAACGACGTGCTCGTTTGCGGTCCGTCGGGACTGGGATATTCGACAAGCGCGCAATGGCCGGACAAAAGCTTCACGCAGCAATACGGCAAGCTGACAAACGCTTACTTTGAGCGCAGTGCATTCAACATCATCACCGTGTGGCACGAGCTGGGCGGGCAAAAGGCGGATTGGTTCACAGGCGCAATGCCGTCCTTGCTCGGCTTGACGACGCAGGGCTTCTCCGGGCTGAAAATCCGGCATACCGAAAGCAATGTGCCCGTCGTGTGGCTTGGCTCGGACGCAATCACGTCAATTGGCGGCATGAGCTATGAGAGCGGCGTGGGTTACATGAAGCAGCACCTCTCCGCCGCCGCAAAGCTGCCCCAGATGAAAGCGCAGTTTTTTGCCGCGCAGGGCAATGTGTGGGAAACCAGCGTTTCGGATTTTGTCCGCCTGCGCGACGAGCTGGCGCGTGAATTCCCGGGCAAGTTTGAGTTTGTCCGCCCCGACCACTTTATGATGTTGGTCAACGAGTCCTATGGCAAGCCGTACCCCGCCGCATTGCAGCACGCGGCGGCGGCGTCTGTCAACAGCGGCGGCGCCGGCAAGGCGTTTGACGGTTCGTTCACCACGGGCTGGGAAGCGCCGTTCAGCGGCGAGGTGACGCTGCAAGTGGATTTGGGCGAGAGCTATATGCTGGACCGGTACGTCCTGAAGAACGCGGAAACAAACTACTTGCCCTCCGGGTTAAACACAAAAGCGTGGCAATTGCAGGTGAGCCAGGACGGCAATACTTGGACGACCCTAGACGCAGTCAGCAACAACGGCGGCGGAATTGTTTACCGTGGCCTGCATTATGCTGCGGCGCGCTACGTGCGTTTGCTGATTACCGACCCCGGCGCGGACAGCACCGCCCGTGTGCAGGAGCTTGAGGTTTTTGGCGTAAAAACCAAGGACGCGAGCTTTGGTAAGGCTGTGGGCAACGGATTTTACGACTCCTTCACCAAGCTGGTTAACGTGTTTTTTGAGCTTTTCTACCGTGTGGTTAACTGGTTTAAGGGAATATTCGGTTAAGCAGCAGAAATAAGAGCAGATATACAGGGGGAGAGCGTTTCATCCCTGTATACCGTTGCTCTCCCTCAAGCGCTGCAGGCGTTCGGTATCCACTTGGCGTAAAGAAGCATATTGCTGTTCACCGGCATAACAAAATCCCACGGTAACGTAAAGGTGATGTCCCGGAACCAGCCGGAGAAAATATCGCAGCCGCGCACAGGGTCGCGTGGCCTTACGGCAGTGTGCCCGCCGTCGACTGCCTGTGGCGGCACCATGCTGCCGCCAATTGAATTGAACTGCACAGCGTACACGTCAGGCTGGTATTCGCTGTACTGTATGTCGTAGCCGTTGTAAGCATACTGGAACGGCTCGCTGACCTGCACCGCCTGAATGCGGCTGTCGTAGATATCAATCTCATTTGGGTTGGTCATAAAATAGCCTTGACTGGCTTTGTTGCCGCTGAATGTGACGTTGGGACCCACGTATAGTCTGCGCAAATCCTGAATTGACGATGTACCGATCGCGCCGCCGGGACCTCCGGAAATATTGTCGGTAAAATTGACTGTGCCGCCCTCCATGCCAATGATCAGATCATTGTCGGGCGGTTGAAGGAACAGTATGCCCGCGCCGTGCCCACCTGCCCCGGGCGCCGTATTGCCGATAAAGCTACCGCTGTGGATATTCACGTTGCCCGTGCTGTGTACCGAAAGCCCGCCGCCGTCGCTCGAGGAATTGTAGCTGATACTGCCGCCGTACATATTAAAAGTACCCGCCGCGTCAACGCCTGCGCCGTGACCGCCCGGGGTTGATATGTTGTACACAATGCTGCCGCCGTACATGTCAAACCTTGCGGGCACATCCACGTAAACCCCGCTGCCAAACTGCCCCGCGTTGTGTGATATCTCGCCGCCCCGCATAACCAGCCGGCTTTCCGGGCCAAACAGTGCAACACCGCCCACACTGTTGTTCGCCGCACTGTTGTTTTTGGTGATTGTGCCGCCTTCCTCCAGCAGCACTGTACCGGCGACGACGCGCACACCACCGGTGCTGCTCATGCCATAGGAGGTGTTTGTTTGGTTGTCGCGCAGGGTTGCGCCCCGGCCTATAGTCAGGCTTGGCTGAGCACCGTCCGCGCTGCCGCTGACAAGGAAGAGACTGCCGCTTGCGTCCGTGTATGATGCATTGTCGCCGGCGATCACAATGTCCGTGAGACTGACGGATGTGCCCGCAGGTATTTCAAACATATCACCCAAAAAGCCGCGGATAATCGCCTGGGGAGAATCACTTTCCGCAGAGCTTATGCTTATGTTGCTGCCTTCCGGAAACTTTACCTTGCCGTTGAGTATGAATGCAGATGTGACGACGATATCAATTTCGTTGTCGTTGTTGCCCAGTGCCGCAAAGAACGACGCCGGGCTGTCAACGTAATATAGGCCGCGCGTAAGTTCTGTGTTTTGCGTCATGATATCCATGTGCTCGCCAGCTCCTTTTGTTGGGTTGTTCGTGTTCCGTAACATTGTATGGGCCGGGGGCGGGGCGCGGTGCTTTGTATACCCGGACATTTGCGGCACTGTGCCATGTAAATATCAAAGGGCAGGAAACTTTATGCAATTTATAAAATGTTGAAATTTGAAAAAAGCTGCCAGATGAACTGTGTGGCAGTAAGCGTTGCACGAACACTACTGAAATAAACTATATCCGTAGATATAGTTTATAATAAAAAACAACCAAAACGGCGCAAGGTTCCCCTCGCGCCGCAAAACATATTGATATAAAAAATAGTAATTTTTCGCGCCACAACTAAAATGATTATTTAAGCCTTACAATTTAACTTGAAGCCGGAAACCCGCATGAATACTGGATTCCTGCGGGTTTTCTCTTTGCTTTTTGCCGGGTGTTCACACGCTGTTTTGCGGCGCATGGTGCCAGAATAGCAAACATAGACCCCTATTCACCATCGGGATGCGGATACTTATATAATGTCTATACTGCCACATCTGGTACGGCAAACTGAAGCTGGGTTCAAGCCTGCCGGAGGCAAGCTAAGCCAAAGCCGCCGAAAGAAATTGAGCGTCGGCAATTCATTTGCCAACGCTCATATCTGCCTTATTCAGGCAAAACGCAATCCTGTTTTTTCACGAGGCGGCTGATGTTCGCTGTTATGCTGCGCTCCAAACGAACGAGCAATGCCACAAGGGATATTGCCACAAAACCGCAGCTGTGGTAAAATATATAACAGCTTATTAATAAGGAGCGCTTGTGTCAATAATTGATACCGACCTGCTGCGGCAGATCCTGCCAGGGCTTGACTTGTCTGAGGATTCACTTGACCTCATGGAGCGCTATGCCCAGCGCCTGCTTGAAACCAACGAAAACATGAACCTGACTGCAATCACCGACCCGCGTGGTGTGACGCTTAAGCATTTTGCGGATAGTCTCTCGCTATTGTGTGTACATGAGTTTCCGCAGCGCGGGGTGATGCCAGGAAAAGGCGCATATTCTGGCGAGGGAACACCATGCTCATTAAAGGTGCTGGATTTGGGTACAGGCGGGGGATTCCCGGGTGTGCCACTCTTGTTGGCACGGCCGGATGTGTGCATGACTTTTTTGGATTCAACGCGCAAAAAACTGCGGTTTATTGCGTCCGCGTTGGAGGAACTGAACGTTCCTGCACGCTTCCTGCACGCGCGTGCCGAGGATGCGGGCAACCTAAACAGTCCTGAGCGCGGAAAATACGATGTGGTTACGGCGCGGGCGGTGGCAGCATTGCCGGTGCTTTGCGGGTATGCACTGCCGTTTTTGCGTAAGGACGGGGTATTCTTTGCGATGAAAGGCCTTGCCGCGCGGGAAGAAACCGTTGCGGCGCAACCGATTTTGTGCGAGCTTGGGGCTAGGCTTGTAGATTGTATAAGGGTGGCGCTGCCCGAGGATTGCGGTGAGCGGTGGATAGTTGTTGTGCGGCGGTAAGCCAAACAGTGTCCAGAAAAACACACAGTTTAGATCGCTTTTTGTTGCAAACCTATTAAAAATACGCATAAAACCTCGCTTCGACACGCTACGCTCCTGCATCGTGCTAAAATATCCCCAAAGGGGGCGAACGCTATGCAAGCAAAAAAACTGCCCGGCAATGTCGTCAATATCACGCACAATAAAATACAGCCCAGCCCGTACCAAGCTCGCAGGGTCTTTCCTCTGCCTGAGCTTGAATCGCTGGCGCAGAGTATACGCGAAAACGGCGTTCTTCAGCCACTGACAGTCCGGGCCATTGAAAGCAATCGCTATGAGTTGATTGCCGGCGAACGCAGGCTGCGGGCGGCGCGTATGGCCGGGCTCGCGGCGGTGCCGTGTATAGTCCGTCGGGCGGATAATGAATCTGCCGCAACATGGTGCCTGCTAGAGAACCTTCAGCGCTGCACGCTGGATTTTAACGAGGAGGCGGAAGGCTTGCGCCGTTTGCTTGCGCAGACAGATCGGCCCTTGGAAGAGGCGGCACGCTGGTTGGGCATCAGTAGACAAGCGGCGGCGGACAAGCTGGAACTACTGCGTCTGCCGGAGGACACACGGCGGCAATTGGTGGCAGCGGGCTGCGTTGAGGGACATGCGCGGGCTTTGCTGCATTTGCCAAATGCGGAGCTTGTGCGCCGCATTGCGCGGGTAATTTGCAAAAAACACCTCAGCGCACAGGACGCTGAGCGCTTGGTTACACGTGTGCTGACGCCGCCCAAGTCAATTCCGGTTACGCTGTTTAAGGATGTGCAGATTTTCATCACGACAATTGAGCATGCTGTGGAAACCATGCGCGCGTCTGGGATTCAGTCGCAATATGCCAAGCGCGAGGATGACGAGTGCGCGGAGTTTGTGATTCGGATACCCAAGGCGGCAAGGGGTGGAGTGCGGATTGCTGGCTGGCGGGGTTGATTATGACTGGCTTGCCGTTTGTCACGCAAGCCCTTTTTCAAAGGGCAGCGGGTATGGGAAGTCTATAAAACAAATCGCAGACAGTGTTGATGGTGGAGAGTCGGGCGTCCTCGGTGTCACCGGAGGTCGGCGTGGTGGTGCGGAGGGTGGAGCCGATGGGAATACAACGCCCTGACAGTACAATCATAAGCGGACAAATAAAGAATAATGTTTCGTATCGGGTAGACAGGTTAATGCTGATTGAATTGATTGACAGAATATACGTGAATGAGGATAAATCACTGAAAATAGAATTTAACTTCAACAATCAGTATTTGCTCATTATGGATTTTATCAAGCAGAACAACCCAACACTAGCAAAAACACTACAAAAGAAAAAATAAATTTTTTATAAGTTTGTTTGGTTTATGAGGTGTATGACATGGGGTGCACCTATAACTTTTGTATAACCAAAAACCTTCCCTAAATTAACCAAGGAAGGTTTTTGGTTATTGCCTATTGTTGCTTATTTAATACATTCCACCGGCTTGTGCCATTGCTGCCGCATTTGCCGCATCAGCCGCCGGGTCAGGCTTGTCGGTCACAAGGCTTTCGGTTGTCAACACCATACCTGCAACAGACGCCGCATTCTGAAGCGCGGAGCGGGTAACCTTCTTCGGGTCAACAATGCCGGTTGCCGCCATGTCAACATAGTCATCCTTGCCAAAGTCGTAGCCCCAGCCGATTTTGCCGCTCTCAAGGATTTGGTTCAGGATAACCGAGCCTTCCAAGCCTGCGTTCGCGGCAATTTGGCGCACCGGCTCCTCAAGTGCTTTGAGGACGATCGCAATGCCCGTCTTCTCGTCCGCATCAGTTGCAGAAGCAAGCAAATCACGCACGGCGGGAACAGCGTTCAGCAAGGCGACGCCGCCGCCGGCCACACAGCCCTCTTCATATGCGGCTTTTGCAGCGGCAAGGGCATCCTCCACACGGAGCTTTTTCTCTTTGGTTTCCGTTTCGGTTGTCGCGCCAACCTTGATAACCGCAACGCCGCCGGAGAGCTTCGCCAAGCGTTCTTGGAGCTTCTCACGATCAAAGTCGCTGGTACTGTCCTCAATTTGTACACGCAACTGTGCAACGCGGTCAGCAATTGCTGTTTTATCGCCTTCGCCGTCAACGATAATAGTGTTTTCCTTCTGCACCTTAACTTGGCGCGCCTTGCCAAGCTGATATAGCTGTGCATCTTTCAACTCAAGCCCAAGCTCGCTTGTGATAACCTCGCCGCCCGTGAGAACAGCAATATCGCGCAGCATTTCCTTGCGGCGGTCGCCGAAGCCTGGCGCTTTAACGCACACGCAAACAAACGTGCCACGCAGCTTGTTCAGCAGGATTGTGGAAAGCGCCTCGCCTTCCACGTCCTCGGCGATGATGATAAGCTTTTTGCCACTCTGGATAACCTTTTCCAACAAGGGCAGGATTTCCTGAATGTTGCCGATTTTCTTATCGGTAATGAGAATCAGCGGCTCGTCAATTACGGCTTCCATCTTGTCCGTGTCGGTAACCATATACGGGGAAATATAGCCGCGGTCAAACTGCATGCCTTCAACAACATCAACCTGCGTGGAACCGGTCTGGTTCTCTTCAACAGTGATAACGCCGTCCGCAGTAACCTTGCTCATGGCTTCGGCAATAAATTGCCCCAGTTCCTCATCACTGCTGGAGATGGTGGCAATGCGCGCAATGTCCTCAGTGGATGTGACGGGCTTGCTGATTTCCGCCAGCTTTGCCACAGCCGCGTCAACAGCCTTTTGTATGCCGCGTTTAACGCTCATTGGGCTCGCGCCGCTGGTGACGTTCTTCATGCCCTCGCGCACAAGCGCTTGAGCCAGCAACGTCGCGGTGGTAGTGCCATCGCCTGCAACGTCGTTGGTCTTGGTCGCCACCTCGCGGATAAGCTGTGCGCCCATGTTCTCAAAAGCGTCCTCAAGCTCAATTTCCTTGGCGATTGTCACGCCGTCGTTGGTGATGAGCGGTGCGCCGTATTTCTTATCCAGCACAACATTGCGCCCTTTTGGGCCCAGGGTGATGACGACGGTCCGCGCGAGTTTATCAATACCAGCTTGCAGCGCCTTACGAGCGTCCTCACCAAAAAGAATCTGCTTTGACATTTTGTGTGTCCTCCTTTAATGAATGCAGTGTGTTTAGAGTGGATTTATTCCACCACGGCGAGAATATCGCCCTGCCTGACGATTGTGTATTCGTCGCCATCAAGCTTGACCTCTGTGCCGGAATACTTGCTGGTGATGACCTTTTGCCCCGCCTGAACGTACATGGTAACCTCTTTGCCGTCCACAAGGCCGCCTGGTCCTACCGCAATTACTTTGGCCACCTGGGGTTTCTCCTGTGCGGAAGCGGCGAGAATGATGCCGCTGGCGGTGGTTTCCTCCGCCTCCACAAGCTTGACCACAACACGGTCTGCCAAGGGTTTGAGTGTCATGATGAATTCCTCCTGTGTGTATATTTTGGCACTCGTCAACTTCGAGTGCTAAAATATATTATAGCAGGGGTTAGGAAAAAAATCAAGTACTTTTTGCATATAAAAATAACTTAACGGGCGGAAAACCTTATCCGCCCGTTAGATAAAAGACTTAGTACCCTAATTAAAACTCCTAAACTGCCCCCAAATACTCCTCCAAGCAAACTCCGCTCGTCATAATCTTCTTCGCGGCATCCTTGCCTACATAGCGCCAATGCCACGGCTCAAAGCTTACACCGGTGATTGCCGTCTTGTCATTAGGGTAGCGCAGAATAAACCCATAGTCCGCGCCGTGCTCCATAAGCCAAGCAAACGCCGGCGTATTCTCAAAGCACGCGGCCGGATCCCAAGTGATAATATCCATGGCAAGCCCGGCATTATGCTCACTGCAGCCCGGCAGCATGATGAGCTCAAGTGCCTTGTGCGTCGCCTCAATTTTGCTGTAACCTTGCTTTTGCCAGTTCGTAATTGACCCGTCCAGATTAGACGTTTGCCGGCTCAGTCTGCGCCACCCGCTCTGCGGCGTCAGCGTATGACCCGCCGCCTTTGCGGCTTTGTACATCTCATTGTACGCCGGCACAACGCGCCTGTCTAAATAAGTGCCGTTGCCCACTTCCGCAATATCAATTTCGTAACCTTCAGGCAGGCAATACTTGCCGTTTAACAGCGTAAGGTACCACGGCTCCATGTCCGTCTGCTGTGGGGTGTAGCCCGCATAGGCATATTTTTGCGCATAGGATGGATAAACGACGTTGGGTTTTGTTGCCGGAAGGGTTGTTGTAACCAGTGGACGCGTTGCCGTGCTTGGCCTGGTGGTTGATGTTGGCTTGGTAACTGATTCCGTGCTGTTGCCACCAACCGGCAAGTTTTCCTCGATTGACGTGGGCGGAACGGATTCCGATGTTGTGTTCGTAATTGTAGTTGGTACAGTTGTGTTCTCGGTGATGTCAGAATTTTCATCATCGAAGCATGCTGTAAACAGTATCAGGGCACACGCACAGATAACTGCCAAAACGGCCTTTGTTAATTTCATGGTTTCATCTCTCCGATTATTTTGTTTGTTGTGCGAACATCTTTTGAGGTCAGTAACCAATTTTATCCGCCAGCAGCATTATTGCCGCGCACACCGCTGTTTCCAGCAAAAACAGCTTGCCAAACCAGCGCATGTATTTGCCGTAGGATACCCCAATCATACCGATTGCCAGTATCATGATTCCGCTGGTGGGATAAAGTATGTTGCCAAAGCCGTCACTCAGGCAGAAGGCGAGCGTGACTCTCTGCATGGAGAGATTGAGCATACCTGCAAGCGGAACGACGATCGGCATAATCAAGAACGCCTTTGCCATGCCGCTGCCCACAAAAAACTCAAGAACCAACACAAACACAAAGACGACAAACAGTGCGGCGGTTGGATTCATATCCACACAAAGCTTGTGGACGTGGAACAGCATAGTGTCGATTATCTTGCCCTCTTGCAAGATGTAGGTGACACACAGCACCAAAACCAGCATGGGAATAGCCGGGGCAACTGCCTTTACGCCATCCCAAAAACCTTTGGAGAGAAGCTTGCCGCGCAGCCCCGCTTTTTTGCCTGCAAGCAGCCCGCCCACCGGGAACAAAACCGCCATGGCAACCGTTGGCAAAAAGCCCAGATTTTTGCGTACCCCTTCCGGGATTGAGCCAACCCGCTGGAGGGCAAAGCCAATGCCGGCAAACACAAAAACGCCGCACACACAGCCGACAAAGATTTTAGCCGCGTATTTTAACGCCGGATTGACAAGGGCGGCCGCACTGTCATAGTTTGCGTATTTTTTGCGCAGTTCCTTATCTGTTTCGTAAGCAAGCGATTTCTTCGGGTGCTTGTCAATTTTTTTGCCGTAGAGGTACAAGAAGCCCAACAGTACGCCATAAACCAAAACAAATACCAAGATGCGGAACAAAAAGCCCGAGAAGATGGGCAATCCCGCCATTTGTTGCACAATCACCACATTGAATGGGTTGAACGTTGCCGCAGAATAGCCGAACGCTACGGCCACCAAGCTCATGCCCAGCCCCATGATTGAATCCCAGCCCAGCGCCAAGCTGATTGCCGCGGCGAGAGGGACAAGCGTCAGGCTTTCCTCCAAAATGCCAACAACCGAGCCGAGCGCCATACAAACCAAGGTGACGAGCGCAAGCAGCTTATATTTTTTATCCTTATAGCGCGCAGTGATTGCGCTGAGACAATACTGCAAAACGCCGGATTTTTCTAACACCAGAAACGTCCCGCCAATGAGGATAATGAACAGCAGGATCCCCACGCCGGTAAGTGCTGTATCTGATGTGAAAATCAATGCGGGAGAGGCAAAAACCTTCCAAAACGGCAATTTCCAGTCTATTTGCTTGTAAGTGCCGTCAATAACCTGGTTCAGCATGTCACGCTGGTATTCACCGCGCGGCAGAAATTGCGTCAGCGTGCCGGCCAGCATGAGTACTGCAAAAAGCAGGATGCTCACGGAGATGATAGTTTTTCGGCTGAATTGCAACCCTTGGCGCGGCTCATTTTCGGGCATGGGGGAGCACCCTCCTTGCAATGTTTATGGAATTATTTTATAATAATATCATAAAAACTAGAAATGTGCAATGGTGAGAATCATCCAAAAGGAGTTTAATCATGCTATTAACCATGGATATTGGTAATACACACATCACCCTTGGTGTGTGGGACGGCAAAAGCTTGCGCGTTTCTGCCCGCATGGCAACCCAACGTGAACGTACAGGCGACCAATATGCTGTGGAAACCGAGCTTTTGCTCAAGCTTCATGGCACAAACGCGCAGAACCTGAGCGGTGCGTCGATATCTAGCGTTGTCCCGGAGCTTACGGGAGCGTTGGCGCAGACCGCTGAACGACTGACAGGCACAAAGCCATTGGTGCTCGGTCCTGGGGTAAAGACCGGGCTTGCGCTGCGTGTTGATAACCCGGCGCAGGTTGGAGCGGATATCGTTGCTGCGGGCGCCGCTGCAAAGGAATGCTATCATTTGCCGTGCCTTGTGGCGGATTTAGGTACTGCGACAAAGCTCATCGCGCTTGATAAGGATGGCGCCTTCCGCGGCTGTGCAATTGCTCCAGGGGTCGCGGTGTCGCTTGATGCGCTGAGTGCAAGGGCGAGCCAATTGCCGGCAATCAGCTTTGCGACCGTGGGCAAGTCAATCGGAACAAACACGCTCGAGAGCATGACGTCCGGCATTGTTTACGGTACCGCTGCCATGCTTGACGGAATGACGGCGCGCATGGAGGAAGAATTGGGCGAATCGTTTGCGTCGCTTATTGCAACAGGCGGGCTTGCCGGCGATTTTTTGCCGCACTGCAAGCGGCGGTTCCTGCACGCTCCGAATTTGGTGCTGGATGGGCTTCGACGTATATTTTTACGCCAGACAATGTAAGAGTTCCCTCATGTGGACCACAAAAGTTATACCCTTTTGCACTGTGTTGAAAAACGCACGAGCATAGAATTTTATAAAAGGCCGATGGTCATTGGAAGATTTTACGAAAGAAATAACATTGGATAAAGCAATCTTCAAATCAAGCGATACCACGATTAGGATAAAAAGCGGATGATAATCGTTTGGGAGAAAGCGGTTCGTGCTGCGCATGATTTTTTAATTCGTGCAGATATAGAGTATTATAAAAAATGATCTCAAATGTGAATTTTAATGCGATAAATACCTATTGCTTGATACTTAACATGGAGGCAGTCGGTTTTATCGGGATCAATCATAAAAAAATAGAAATGCTTTTTTATCCCCGGATATGATTGGAAAAGGCTATGGGAAAAAGCTTGCGGCATTTGCAATCAAGAAATTTAGTGCCGATTTTGTTGACGTGAATGAACAAAATATAAAAGCAGCAGAGTTTTATAGAAGAATGGGTTTGATTGTATATAAAAGAACGGGGAAAGACGGCAAAGGTAAAAATTATCCATTACTTAAAATGAAGCTTCAATATCAGTAAAATATAGATACTAAAAGAATCGAATCAGTGAAATGAATCCCCTGCAACCGCAGCCATTCCAGCCGCATCAAGCTTATACTGATCCAGCAGCGATTTTACGTTCGCCTGCGGCACAAAACCGCCGTCCACAGCGGTAATTTTGTATGTGCCGTGCCAGCCCATTTCCAGCAGTGCCGCACCAAAATGCTCGCCCA
>JAIRYC010000076.1 GCA_031267965.1 Oscillospiraceae bacterium
GTGTTTTTAGAGAGGCGCACGATATGCCTACAAATGTAGAAGATCATGAAATTCCCAACGCAGACATCATCTACACCTTCGATAATGACATCATCAACGAATATTACCGCCGGGAGTGACCGCATCATTTGCATTTTTTATTGCAAAAGGGTCTTTCTCAAGTAGTTTGTCAGCATTGACAAGTAAAACAATAAACCCGTTAAGTACGTATTTCTCCAATGATAAACGCGGAGCAACTGATAACCCTAATCCATTTTTCAACAATTCATTTGACTATAATACAAGCTTTGACTGGGCTTTCAGTACCAACCCAATGCCGGCGCGCTATAGTCAAGATGCTAAATATAAGAAGCCATGGATACTGAGGGTGGCGGACTCCCTAGAAGAATTGAAAATGCGGGGAATTTCGACTATTCCAATAGTAGAGCTTATACCGAAAATTGAGATTGGGGAAAAATATTTATTTGTCTTCAATAATGGTGTAAATGGAAATTCGGCATATACTTTCCATCCACAACAATCAATTTATGACGTAAAACAACCAAATGAAAAGCACTTTGATATATCTTTATCCTTACTTATGTGCTTTTCAAAGAAAAGTATTAAAAAAGTATAACTTCCGCATTTATCTCTTGACTTTTGGATAATGGCTTGCACAGTGTCGAAAAATTTGATATAATATTTAACACGGTACATGCGTATCGGATTTTAATGGTTAATGAGGAGGATTATCATGGAATTCAAAGGCAGTAAAACTGAAGCAAACCTGCAAACGGCATTTTCCGGTGAGTCACAGGCGGCAACAAAGTACGGCTACTACGCCAGCAAAGCAAAAAAAGATGGCTACGAGCAAATCGCGGCAATTTTTACCGAAACTGCGGGTAATGAGCGCGAGCACGCGAAGCTCTGGTTCAAAGAACTGCACGGCGGCGCAGTGCCAGATACCGCGGCCAACCTTGCCGACGCGGCCGCTGGCGAAAACTATGAATGGACCGACATGTACGCAGGCTTCGCGGCAATTGCACACGAGGAGGGCTTTGAGCGCATCGCCGCTTTGTTTGAGCGCGTAGCAAAGATCGAGGCTTCGCACGAGGAACGTTATCGCAAACTCTTGGTTAATCTGGAACAGGGTATTGTGTTTGCCAAGACTGGTGAGATCGTTTGGATTTGCCGCAATTGCGGGCATATCCACGTAGGCAAAGAGGCTCCCGTTGTGTGCCCAACGTGCGCACATCCACAGGCGTACTTTGAACTGAGGGCGGTCAATTATTGATTTGTGATTTGAGGGATATAAACGATGGAGGTCGGGCGTAGGCTTGACCTCCATTGTTTATATATTGAGCTTTATTAATTAAAAAAATACCTCATACAAATGGAGCATTCTCATTATATATGCTTTTTATTTTCTAAAACAACTTGAGTTTTGGTTTGACGAAAGCCTACAACCGAGGCACATTGCTCCTCTTTGCTTACTAGAGAGTAAGTGGTGGTCAGGAGATGTTGCTTTTAAATGCCTCAAAGCTGGAACGATATTCCAGACGCTCTGCCACCAAGGCCTCCATCGTCACATCCAGCGCTTTTGCCAGTTTATACAGCGTGTCGGCGGCGCATTTCTCAATTCGTGCCTTGCCCGTGCCGATGTCACTAATGGTGGCAAAAGGCACCCCGCTGATTTTGGAGAGCCTGTATTTGGTCATCTTCTTTTCTTGCAACAGGTCGTTGACGTGCATATCTTCGCCCCCCTACACTATTATTATAACGGATAACCGTTATAATGTCAAGCCAAAGCAAAAATATGCATCAGAGGTGTGACTGATTCGAGGTTCTTCGCTCAGTGGGGGGGGATGTTTTGTTGCAAGCATCAACGCTCGTCACGCCCAGTACCCTCACGCCCTCTTGTGCGCACATTCTCTTGCAAGAGCTGGGCACGCTTTTTCAGACCGTAGCAAAGTGCGTCCAGACGCGCTTCGTCAATAGACGGAGAACCCTTTACAATCTCACGGAATTCCTCGTCAATCCCTTTCAGCGCGGAAAAATCCAGCCACTCCCACGATTTGACCAGCTTGATTTGCTCTGCGTGGTCTGTGCGGAAAGGCTTGCTCGTTTGCTTTCCCAGTGGTTGTATCTGCTCCGTAAAACGGTCGTGCCACATGGATGTTCCGCAGTCGAAGATGGGGGCGGCACCGATCCATGCCAGCGTTTCGGCATTGCGCACTGCACCGAAATTATTCAGATGTCTATCCTCGTTGACAATCAGAAAATCTACGGCAAGCATACGGTCCAGCGCATCGGCTACGCCTGGTATGCCGAGCATTTGGCAACAGTACAGATAGTGCTGATAATTGGACATATGGTTGAGCTTTTTGCTTGTCTGCATAATGTGCCAAGCCGAAACAAGCTCGGTTTGCGGGGTGATAAAGTCTTCGCAAACGCTGTACGGCGTTTCGTCAATCAGTTCAACCGAATATGGGATGTGCGCAATGCCAAGGCGGCGCATAATGGCGCTCGCAATCGCTTCGTTATACGGCTCTTGCTGTGCGGGGTTGCTGCCGCCCTTGAGCAGACAGCGTTTGCCGTCAATCACTTTCCACTTTTTTCTCAGCTGTCCATCTGAGGTGTTGTCTGGCGAGGTCAAGTCGATGTCGTCATTTGCTGGGGCATCGCCGAATAGGATGTTGCCGACATCGTCCGAAAACGGGTGGTCAAAGAAGTTGACGTCTTCCCATTTTAGCCCACTATTTTCAGGGCACACCCAATATTGGTCAGACAAACTAAGCCCGAAACACTTGGTCAAAAGGAGTTGAGGGGAAGAAACGCCCATCGTCTCCAGTGCTTCTCTAAGCCCAGAACGGCTTGCGGGAATAGAACGCCCGCTCCACCAATCGTTCAAGGACTTGCGGTCAACCTCCGCGCCCGAATAGGCTATGCCGATAGGCAAATGCTGTGGCGCGGCAAGCGCACCCAGAAAAGTGATGGCGCCAGTGCTCTCGTCGATTTCCATGGGCACAACGGGAATTCGTTTGTGCATCAAGAGATATTGCATGGGCTTTCACCGCCTTTCCGTTGGTATAGTATACCATACTCAGAGATTGCAAACAAGTGGATAGTGGTTTTTTCAGCGGATTTCCTTGAGTTCTCTGTTTCGGATATACCGCGCTGTATCTTCCCTTGCCGTGGAGCGCAGCCCCGCCACAGCCTGCGCCGCCGTGCGCGGCAGATAATCGGCGCGGCGGCATTTCTTTTGGTGCGCTTCGTCTTTTTGAGAGAAATACGGGCTTTGCAGGAATGCCGCTATCATGGCGGGTTGATTGGCATTGCACCAGTACGTCAGCTTGTTCATGAGCGACTGGTCGGATGCGCTTTCATCGCCCCGCCGCATTTCGCCGTTCCAACAGGCGCGTAGTACCGCGTCCTTCACAAAGCCCCGCCGCAGGGATTCGTCTGTGCTTTGCGGTGATTCCACAGAAAGTGCAGCGGGTGGTTGCACAATTCGTTCGGGTAATAAATAGCGGTCGTGAAGCTGCTGCAACTCGGCGGGTCTGTCTGCGATTTGGTTAAAGCTGCCGTAGACGTTGCCTGTAACGGTGAAATACCGCGCATTGCTGTAAATCTCCACGAACCCGCCTTGCTTGCGGTGGCGGGTGATATTTGCGCCCTCGGCGGTGACAAAGATGTGCAGTCCGTGACCGATGGGGCTGATTTCTGTATAGGAGTTCAGCCCCTCCACAATCACCTGTGCTTCGGGCGCAACAGTGCCGCTGTCGCTGATTACATGGTCTAAATCCACGCCATAGATCCCGCTGCCATCAAACTCATAACCGATTCCTGCGGCAAGCCCTCGTTCAACACAGAGGACAGCCTGTTCAAAGCCGCCCCATGTTTCGGGAACGCCTGATTTGGCGGGAACGGTGGATAGCCGTAATAGGGCATCTGGCTGAAACGGTGATTTTAACGATTCGCCCACAACGCCCCACACCACCCAATTTGGTTTGACTCTCAAAAGGTCGGGAATGTTTTGATAGTTCATCGTGCACCACCTCGATCTTTTTTGCGTTCTGGCTGTTCTGCCGAATCGCCCTCGTCCGGCTCGCCCTCCATGATTTCGTTTTCGTGCTTGTCGAGATTCAGGGCGATGTTGACCTCGTTCAGCCGCGCCATTTTCTCGGCAAGCTCCGCTTCCTGTGGGAACGGACGCTCCACCTCGGCTTTGGCGTTTTCCATCTGCGCCTGTGTGGTGGATAGCTGTTCCTTGCAGGAGTCCAGCTTGGCAGGGAAAGCATCCAAGGCGTTATCCATACGGGTGATGTTGCCGAAAATGTCATTGCCCAGCGGCACGATATGGGAAACCCGGCCTTTGAGGGTCACGCGGTATTCTTTGTTGAACGTGTCAAAGGACAAATCCATCGTAAACCCGCGATAACTGCCCAGCGGAACGGGGTCAGGGTTGGTCATTGCTTGACAGGCTTCCAGAATCGCCGTGCCTGCCGCCTTTTTGTCGGTGTAAGATGCACCTTTCAGCACAACCCCCACAAACTCATCGCCCTGTGCTTTCGGATGGGCGGCGACCAGTGCAATGTCTTTTTCGTAGCCTGTGATTCGCTCGGTCAGCCGTTTAATATCGGCGGGGTACTTTTTCAGCAGTCTGTCCTCCAAATCATACCGCTGGGAAAGGTGGCTGGCAAGCCGACCGTTTGGGGAGCTATTTACTCATGCCGAAAGGCACGGTCAAAATGGCTTTCCACCGCAACCGCAGTGACGGGCGTGTTGTGGACATGCTTGCCGGGCTTTTCGGCGTGTCCCGCCAAGCGATGGAAATTCGCCTGAATGAAATGCGCCTGCTTCCCTGAATGACGGCGCGTTTTTTTACCCGAAGTGTTCAGTTAAAACTAAACAGTATTTATCGTTTTTGTAAAGGAGGGGTGAATATGCCCGCTTTAACCGCCGCAGCCTCTATCCGGCTGATCAATGTTAAATGCCCTGCGTGTGCCAAAGGCGTTATTACCAAGGTGCCGTTAGGGACGGATATGCGCAAGCTCATCTTTTACACAGAAACCGAAAAGATTGCCAGCGCGAAGCAGACGCAAGTTCATAAATGCCCAAAGTGCGGTTGTACCGTAGGGCTGCGTATCGCAACGTAGTCCTTCCGTTCCTATAAAATTGAATATAACCATTACGATGTTGCTCGTCAAGCGCGCCATCCACCCGGCATGAGAATTCGGGAGTAACCCTCTCCATAAGAGGCAGAGGGATTTTGCGGTCGGAGCCTTACAGTAAGCTTTTTCAGCTTGCGTGTAAGGCTCCTTTTTCGTCTCTTTCGCTGAAAAAGCGGAAGGGATTTTTTATGCCTGTATTTCACTGCCGCTCTATCCATTTTCAATCATTCTATCTGCGAAAACAGCGTTGCGGATTGGATTTGATCGGATTGTTTACAGAGCGAATAACGGGACGCGCCCGCGCCCCTCCGAATTCGGATTTTTGAGACAGTCCAAAAATCCAGAATTTCGGAGGTAATGGTTATGAACAAAGACAAATGGAAGGTCTACGGCCTTCGGACGGTAACGGACTGCGGTATTGACCGCTATTTCGTTTCCTTTAAAGACGGACAGGCCGTGCATCAAGACGTTGAGGTTCCGGAGCACATATTCGACGCCTTTTGCGAGTTTGAGAAGCAAGACAAGAAAGATCAGAACTTTATTGAGCGGCATATAGAGCACTCTGAACAGACCGACGAAGCGCTCTACAAACGGGCGCTGCGCCCGCCTGAGAGCGTGGAGGACATTGCCGCCGCCCACGAGCGCGACGAACGGTTATATCAGGTGATCGCGGCACTGCCTGAAGCCCAGAGGAAGCGGTTCCTGCTGTATCATGAGATTGGGCTTACCTACAGGCAAATTGCGGATATGGAGGGATGCACGGCAAGAGCTGTTGGGTACAGCGTATCCCTTGTGGAAGAAAAAATAAGAAAAATATTTGAAAAGTAGACTTCGCTTTCACTCGCTGAGTGAGGAAACAGGTGATAAGGCATTTTGCCTCTCGCCTGTTTTTCGTTTTCGGACGGTAAACGGGGTTGCAGTTTGACAACCGAATATCAACACCGAGGCTATGATGCAGCTTGAAAAGCTCGAACAGCAAAATATCATTCATCTTGGCATAACTACCGAAGAGCTTGAAAAAATCGTGATGGGCGCGGCGGACGTGTTGGAAAAGTTCTCTATTACCGAGCGGATTGATGAGGTTGTAGGCAGAGCCAAAAACTTCCCGCCCAAGAAAAGCGTTGAAATGGTGCTTTCCGTTTGCGAGGATATTCTATGCCAGCCGCTTGATGGGCTTGCCACAGCCGATAGGGATATTCTTTTGGGCGTATTGGCACGGTACACGATGATGAAGCGGCAAATCGTGGCGCAGGAAAAAGCAGTGAAAAAGCCAAAATCAAAGAAAGGCAGGGAGCGTTGAAAATCCGCCAAACCATCCTTTGGCGGCGTTCTTTATCTGGTTATATTCGCAAAACTATTTACAATCACGCTGATTTGCGGTATACTATTGGAGAAGTAGGTGATTGATATGATTCTACGACCTAACTATGTGGAAAAAGTTATGGCGTATGTAAATACGCCCTTTGTCAAAATTCTATCCGGCGTTCGGCGTTCCGGCAAGTCCACCATTCTGAAAATGATAGAGGCGCAGTTGCGTGAGCGCGGTATTGCCGAGGACAAAATTCTTGTTTACAGCTTTGATTCGCTTGCGCTTGAAGAACTCAAAACGGCGAAGCGGCTCTATGATGAGGTTAAAGGCAAGCTGTCCAAAGATAGCAAGACCTATCTGTTCTTTGACGAAATTCAAGAGGTAAAGGATTGGGAAAAGGCGGTCAATTCTTTCATGACCGATTTTGATGTTGACATCTATGTGACGGGTTCAAACTCCCGCATGATGTCAAGCGAGATTTCAACCTACCTCACGGGGCGGTATGTCCAGTTCCGTGTGTTCCCATTGTCGTTTGAGGAATATCTAATGTTCCGCAAAGAATATAGCAAGCCGGAATTTCAATTTCCCATTGAATTTCCTCTTGAGATTCATGCCCCTGATCCTTACAAAAATATTCACAGCGAATTTGCCCGTTACCTGCGCTTTGGCGGTTTTCCTGCTATCCACTTGCAAGAGTACACGCAGGAAGAAGCCTACGCTATAGTTCACGACATTTATAACTCTACGATCTTTACGGATATAGTCAAGCGTAATCAAATCCGTAAGGTTGACCAGTTGGAGCGGATTGTGAAGTTTGCCTTTGATAATATTGGGCGCACATTTTCGGCTGCGTCCATCTCCAAGTATCTCAAAAGCGAACGGCGCACCATCGACAACGAAACAGTTTATAACTATCTAAGCAAGCTGGAAAGCGCATTTATCCTGCACCGCTGTTCACGCTACGACTTGCAGGGCAAGGAAATCCTCAAAACGCAGGAGAAGTTTTATACGGCAGACCCTGCTATGCGTTACAGCGTGTTGGGTTATACGCCCGACAGTGTGGCGGCTATGCTCGAAAACGTGGTGTATTTGGAGCTTCTTCGCCGTGGGTACGAAGTCTATATCGGTCAGCTTGCTGACGGTGAGATTGACTTTGTGGCGACACATGGCGGCGATAAGCTGTATATTCAAGTCACACAGGAGATAAATTCTGAAAAGACCGGGCAGCGTGAATATGATAGGCTCTTGAATGTGTGGGATAACTATCCTAAGTATGTCCTCCGTACAGACGAATTTGCGGGTGGCAATCATGAGGGCATTAAGTCTATGCACGTCGCGGACTTCTTATTGTCTGATGAGTATTGATTTTTCATCCCATATCATCTAAGTTCATCCCCGTGGGGGGCAAAATGGGGGGCAAAACAAGAAAATCCTCAAACCCCTAAAGAAAAACTCCAGTAATCATGCGAGTTTGCGGACACAAAAGAGTCGGCAGAGCGCGTCCTTGGTAAGGACGAGGTCAGCAGTTCGAATCTGCTTAAACGCTCCATGTTTTCCCCTCTAAAGTTACCTAAAATTGACGGCGTTACTGTCAAAACTACTGTCAAAACTCAGAGGGGGCAAAGCAGATGTACCATCCGTCGGTATGTCTGCTCTTTTCTTGTCCGGGTTAAAGTTTTGATATGCCCGGTCAAGTGTTCTCGCTGTGCTTTCGTAAACAGGCTTTGAAATGACATGACTGTAATTCGAAAGCGTAGTCAATACCTCGCTGTGTCCCATCAACTCGGATACAATTTTAGGGTTTTCCCGTTCTTCCAAAAGTATCGTGGCGAATGTGTGTCGAAAAGTATAAAGACTAATACCGTTTTCGTCAAGACCGTTTTTACTGAGGAAGCGCCGCAACATACTCCGTAGACCGCTGTAACTTCGCATTTCGCCCTTGTTCATACAGAACACATGGCAATCCGCACCGGTAAAGTCAATATCCTTTTTCGCTTCCTGCCTTTGCTGATACGCAAGCCATTCTTTCAGACATTCGATTATATCGCCGATTTCTTTAATAGTTACGGCAATCCACCGCGCCGACGTCGCAAACCAAATCCGTAGCATCCTTATACTGCCGTGCGCTTTGGGTTCCGGCAATATCCTGCTCCCTGAACAAATCACTGCGCTGGCGATTAAATACGACAGCCGGGCGGTCGGCAGAATTGAGTGTGTAACATACCTCTTTGTTTATCCCGCTTCCGGCAGGACCGTTTTTATCCTCGCGACCTATCATGTTGCCCTGTAAACAGTAGGCAATGGTTAGGTGTCGGTTTCATTCCCTATGCCGCCCGGTCGGGAAAGCCCTGCCGCCGAAGCGCAGAGTGTTCCTGTGATTTCGGGACGAACGATAACGCAAGGCACGAGTTGGCAGCCAAGTAACGAATATTACAACCTCATTGTCAGTGGCAGCGATGAACATATGGAAAAAGCCTTTGCTGTAGGCAGTTTACTCGTGCAAAAGGACAGAGTGTTGCATGCTGTACAGAAGAAACAAAGGCGCATTTTGAGCGTTTGGATGACGTGGCTATTGAACGGATTAAGCTGTTCCCCTCAATCATTGCGAGTGAAAATCACAACTATGGGCGCACCAACGAGGAACATCAAGCCTTCTTCGGGCGAATTACAGATATTGGCTTTGAAGATAACGGCATCAGGTTGTACTTGCAGGCCATCTACCAAATTTCACAACAGAGGTTGAATGAGATTGAATTTGACCGTACACACTGGGCAATCAAGCGTGTGAACTTGCTTGATGTTCTTACAGCTTCAGGGCTGAAACCATTTTGATTTGGAGGAAAAAATAGATGTCAAACGAGCGAACAACTAACGTGAACACTGGCACAAACAACGACCTGCCTGAAAAATGGGTAAACCTCGAAGATATAGCCGTTTATCTTAGCGTGAGCGAAGATACCGTGCGCACATGGATACGAACCGGAAAAATCCCTGTCAGCCGTGCCGGGAAACGATACAAGTTTAAAATCTCTGAAATCGATGAATGGGTACGCAGCGGCGGTGAAAGAGGTTAATGGCACTCTCAAACTGGATAGAGGCGCTGGCGGCTTTCACAAAGCCCTGCTCGATTTCGTATAGCACTTTGGTCACGCCCAAAGCTGTACTTTGAGAATCTGCCCGACACAGCAGCAGAAAGCCGTTACAAATGAAAAAGGACACGGGCGGATTGAAAAGCGAGAATATTTCCTGGAAACAGATATTGATTGCTTGCCGCAAAAAACGAACTGGAAGAAGCTCAACGCAATCGGAGCAGTTAAATCCTCGGTTTATGAAAATGAAAATACTCGCATAGAAACGCGGTATTTCATCA
>JAIRYC010000110.1 GCA_031267965.1 Oscillospiraceae bacterium
TTCCTTCATGGGAGTACTCCATGCCGCGTTATTGTTACCAGTGGTGCGTACCTCGTTGGTAAGCCGTAAGTGCCCGGGTACTTGGCTTACGCCGCCGCCGGTTGTTTTCCAAGTCGCAATGCCGTCAACAAAAAATATATAGCAATCCGGTGTCCAAAGCAGGCCGTAGGTGTGCCAGCCATCATACATATCCTTGCCCATGCCGATTTTTTCACCATGTGTGCGGCAAAACGTGCTGTAACCGTCCCATAAAAACGCATGAGCAACTTGATTTGGCAGGCCAGCGTTGGTAAACACCGATTCAAACACGTCTATTTCTGTGCCATCACGCCCGCCGTTACCAATTTGTCCCTGACCGGGCGACTGCAACCAGAACGCCGACCACATGCCGTCCTGACGCGGCACCTGTACACGCACCTCAAAGTATCCAAAAGCTTGGTAGAGCTTGGAGTTAATCCCACCGGTGACGACCTCGTAGTCTTCGCCGTCACCATAGCCGTGGAAATGTGTGGTACTGGCGGCGCACTTACCGTCCACGTTGCCTTTGGCGGAATTGCCGGGGCAGCCTGCCGCCGGGTCAGCATCCAGCCAGGCGCCAACAATGACGTTGCCGCCACGCAGGCTGACTGACTGCGGGCACCACCATTCCTGATTTCTGTTGCCATGCAGAGAGTAATCCCAAACCTGTTCCAGTTCAGCCTTGGATTGATAGTCGAAGTTGTCAATAAGGATCTCATACCAGCCGCCGCCGGCCGCTTCCGCCGCTTGCTTATCCTGATAAATAGCTTCAACAGTCAATGGGTTTGTGTAATCTGGGCGGATTTGATCGCCGGAATGATTCAGCGGAACGATCCACCAGCCAAGCATTTGAAAAAACGCGCAGAGAATCACGCCGATTTTTTGGAAGAAGGCCGCAATTGTATGGAACATTGAAAGTCTCCCTGACACCATTTTGTAGAGAGTTAAGTATAACACATTAAATAAAGCAGGTCAAATCAAGGCTTTGCAATAAAAAACGCGCCCCGCAACAGGACGCGCGCTTTTCATTCAGCCATTCATTGACTAATCAATAACATTATAGCCTTGTTCCTCAATTTCGGATTTTATTTTGTCCAGAGAGCTTTGAGCCGGGTCGTGCTCCAAGGACACCGTGCCTGCTTGAAGATCAACCGCAACTGTGCCGATTCCGGGCAATGCGCTCACTGCACCCGTCACCGCCTTGACGCAGTGCTCACACATCATGCCATCCACTTTGACGATTGCTTTTTCCATTTTGAATACCTCCGTGATGCTTAAGATACAGCCAAATCAAACGGTTTGAGGAGCTTCCACACCTGCACCATTTTCCCGTTTTCCTCAGCAGGGACTTGTGCGTAGGTCCAGCCCTCAACCTTCTCCGGGTCAACGCCGGCGGCGATAAATGGTTCCGGGTTGAGCACAAAAACAATATCCTTGCCGTTGGTTCTTATGTCCTTGGCCCACTCAAACATGTTGCCGCTGCCCAAATCAATGTTGTAGTGCCCCATTTCCGCATGGTAGCCAATTGTATTCCTGTAAAATGAAGCTATATGTCTGAAGGATTCCGCAGGAGTGATTTCATCATCCTTGTATGAGAAAGTCTTGTCTCCAAGCTTTCCGCCAATTGCAACTGCTTTTGGAGCCGCGCTAAGATCTAAAACCTGATAATTCTCCGGCAACTGTTCGGGGTGCAGTCCCGCGTTAATAAACGGATCGAGGGCTATCTCCAAAAATACGTCCATATTTATGACATTGGGGTTAGCCGTATTTTGGCTGTACACAAATTTGTCACTATCGCCCGGCAAATAGATATGCCAGGCAGATGGTGAGGTTGCCGGGAGACCGGCGGTTTTATCCTCGCGGTCATCCAAAAGACTGCTCTCCGGCAAAGCCTGAACCATCTTGTCAAACGCTTTTACAGCGCCGTTGCCAACAACATCAAGCTGATTGTGGAACACCGCCAGAGAGGAAGCTCCGAGCACAACAAAAACAACCAGTGCCGCAATTGCTTTTTTCATTTTACCGCGCCCCCCTTAAAGTTTTTCAGCCGCAGTGCGTTCGTCAGCACGGAAACAGAGCTGAGGCTCATTGCAGCCGCCGCAAAGATTGGGTTCAGCAACGGTCCGCCCAGCAGATACAACAGCCCTGCAGCAATCGGTATGCCGACCACGTTATACCCGAACGCCCAAAACAGGTTTTGCTTGATGTTGCGGATTGTTTTTTTGCTCAAGTCTATTGCCGTCGGGACGTCTGTCAATTCGCTGCGCATGAGCACGATGTCCGCGCTCTCCATCGCCACGTCCGTGCCGGAGCCGATTGCAATGCCGATATTGGCCTGCGCCAGCGCGGGTGCGTCGTTGATTCCGTCGCCAACCATGGCGACAACGTGCCCTTCATTTTGTAGTTTTTTTACCTCATCTGCTTTGTTTTGCGGCAGAACCTCCGCCAGCACATGCTCAATGCCAACCTGCTTGGCAATTTTCTCTGCGGTTTTGCGACTGTCACCGGTGATCATCACAATATCAATGTCCATGCCGCGCAGTTGTGCAATTGCGGCAGAGCTGGTTTGCTTGGGCTTGTCGCTCACCGCGATTTTGCCAAGATATTCGCCATCCGCAAAAACTTCAATGCCGCGCCCGATTTTGATGTGCTTGCCGCTAATATCACCTTCCACACCTTCGCCAACAATCGCGCGGAAGTTTTCTACCGGCAGGTATTCCCCGTTGTAATGGGCGACAATGGCCTTTGCAATCGGGTGCTCAGAATAGCGTTCCAAGGAGGCGGCAAGCTGCAGCACATCACCCTCAATGTTCACAACCTCTGGTCTGCCCTCTGTGATTGTTCCGGTTTTATCCAGCACCACAGTATTGATTTTGTGTGCGATCTCCAACGCCTCGCCGCTTTTAATCAATATGCCGTTCTCCGCGCCTTTGCCTGTGCCGACCATAATGGCAGTCGGCGTTGCCAGACCAAGCGCGCACGGGCAGGCAATAACCAACACAGAGATGAAGATAGTAAGCGCGAATTCAACGTCCCAATCGTTTACGGAAAAGCCCTTGCCCAGGAACCATGCGGCGCCCGCCAGCAGCGCAATCAGGCAGACGATGGGCACAAATACACCGGAAACCTTATCCGCCAGCGCCGCAATCGGGGCCTTGCTGCCCTGCGCATCCTCCACAAGCTTAATAATCTGTGCTAAAGCGGTGTCGCTGCCAATTTTCTCCGCCTCGAACTGTATAGTGCCCGTGGTGTTTATGCTGGCCGCATAAACCATGTCGCCGGCCTTTTTATCCACCGGCATGCTCTCGCCAGTCAGCATGGATTCATCAATTGCGGTGTTCCCATCGGTTACTGTGCCGTCCACCGGGATTTTTGCGCCGGGCTTGACGACGACGATATCACCGATCATCACGTCCTTAATGGGAATTTCTTTTTCAACATCATTGCGGACGACGATCGCGGTTTTGGGTGCAAGACCCATTAGCTTTTTAATCGCCTCGCTGGTCTTTCCCTTAGAAACCGCCTCCAGTGATTTGCCCAGCAGAATCAGTGTGATAATCACGCCTGCTGTTTCAAAATAGAGCGCGTCCACCTTCATAAAGTCGCCGGCAATAATTTGCCAAGTGTTGTACAGGCTGTAAAGCACGGCGGCGGTAGTCCCCACCGCAATCAGAGAATCCATGTTGGGACTGCGCCGCAGCAGAGCCTTAAAACCAACCGTGTAGAACCGATACCCCACAGCAATAACCGGAATAACCAGCAACAACTCAGCCAGCGCGTAAATCAGCGGGTAGTTCATTGGCGCAAGCCCTGCCGGGAACGGAAGCCGCACCACCTTGAGCATTGGCGCCATGGCAATGTAAAGCAGCGGGACTGAAAACACCGCAGAGATGATAAACTTTGTCCAGAGGGTGTGGATTTCCTGCTGCTTGCGCTCGCGGTCTTTATCACGGGCGGGTTCCTGGGGTGGCAGAATTGCCTGATAGCCAATTTTTTCAATGGCGGCGATGATATCCTCCACAGTAATAACCGACGGGTCAAAACTGATTAGCGCCTTCTCGGTTGTGAGGTTAACCGATACTGACGCAATGCCCGGCTTGCGCTCCAGCACCTTCTCAATCCGAGCGGAGCAAGCGGCGCAGGTCATGCCGCGAATATCTAAGATTTGAGTTTGCATTTATATCCCCTTGTGTTAATAACTCTTGTTCCAGTTAGCGAACACTTTTGTAGATTCCGAGAGAAATTGATAAGAGATTGTGATTGTTTCGTTCGTAACAGTTTTGTTGGCCGCGAAAATAGGGTATGGGTTGCAGCCGTTGGCGGCCACCTCGACTTGGCTGGTTTTGAAACGGTTGCCGCAGTTTTGGCAAATCAACACGTCGCCCTGCTGTTTGTAGTAGCCGCGGCCGGAATCGTAACAAACCTCACAGGTGTTGAACGCCGTGCGGATAGTACCGTCCGGCGCTTTGACCGCAAGGACTTCCATTTTGGTGCCGGCCACAATGATTGGGTAAAATTTGGCCGTTCCGCTGATTTCTCCGACGGGGATAACTAAGCTTTCTCCCTGCTTGATTTCCTGCGCCGGCGTGGTGTTGTTTTCTGTGCCGCCCGCACCGGACGAACACGCTGTCAACGCCACAGCAAGTGCCAGCGTTAGCGCAATGGCAATGAACAACTGTTTCAAGCGCCTGTCTTTCTTTGTTTGCATCGTAATTCCTTCCTGTTATTGATACGTATTGGTTATTGGCAGCATAGGCAGCCAATGGCAGCGGGTACGTCTTGCTCTGCGTCGGCTGAATCCGTATTGCCCGCTTCCCCGAGGCCTGTGACTGAAATTTTGCCGCGAATCATGCCCATCCAGCAGCTATATTGGAACGTACCGGCTTTTTCGGGTGTGAACTCAATCACGTTTTCGCCGGTTTTGAAGGAATATTCAATCCCGTATTCCTGAAGCAGCATCCTGTTGTTGCAGCCGTTAATACTGCCCTGCGGCGCGGTAATTACCCACTTTACAGGCGTACCTGCCTGCACGGTGATATTTGGATAGCGCCCGGAGGAAAGCTCGCTGGTGATAACTTGCTTTCCGTCAATGATTTGTACATTGCCGATCGGAGGATTTTTTGAAGCCGGATTCCATATAAGTAAAACCAGTACCGCAACACCAAGGGTCGCAACGACTGTAATTGCTTTACCTGACGGCGTTCTAAACGGAATAGCCGACACAACCCCAAGCACGCTGAGAACGATAATCATCGCGAGCAAAAGCTCTGGTTGCAAAAGACCCGAAAGGCTCCCGCCCTGCGACAGCATGGCAAGCCCAAGGGTAACCACCAGCACCGCACCGATTGCCGTTACTTTTTTGGTAAACTTTTTGCCCAGCGCGGAAACGACAGAGCCAAGCCCCAGCATCAGGGGCACTGTGCCCAAGCTGAACAAGAACATGGAAAGTCCGCCTACCAGCGGCGCCCAAGCGCCGGTGTTTGCGCCAGCGCCCAGTGCCACAAGCCACATAGACTGTAATGGGCCGCATGGCATGAAGCCGTTCAGCAGACCGACGATTAACGGGCTTTTGCTGGCAGATTGGCCTTCGCCGGCTTTGCGGGCAAGAAATTTTGGCATATGCGGCTGCAGCTTGCGCAGCCACGGAAAAATACCGAGCATGTTCATCCCCATAACGACCATGAACACGCCCGCAACCAGCTTGAGTACACCCTGCACAAAAACCGGAACCCCGACACTTTCTTGGCCGCCAAGAAACATACTGGCAAAGCCTAGCACAATCCCGATTGCGGTGTAAGAAATGACGCGCCCAAGGTTATACAAAACGGTCGGCACGAAAGAAGAAAAGCGGCGGTTGTTTTTTGTTGCACGCTGCGCTTTGCTGTCGAGAGTGTTGTAATCGTTTTCTGTGCCGCGCGGAAGGCTTTGGGAGAAACCAATGCCGCCGCACATGGCAATGCAGTGCAGCGAAGTAATCAGTCCAATAACGAACAGCATTCCGTAGCCCATACCGGTTTTTGCCAGTTGGCTTGGCACAAGCTTGTTCATCACACCGGTTTTTTGCAAAATCACATAAAGGGAGAGAATAATTGCCAAAATTCCGGTTACACGTCCAAATCCTGTCTTTTCCGGTTTGTTATCTTCCAAAACCTTGTAGTTCAGTTTTTCAATAGTTGTTGTTATTTTTTCAAGGGAAACAATGTCAGAATCAAATGTCACAACGGCGGTGCCCGCGCTGTAGCTCACTTTGGCACGCTCAACTCCGGCAGTATTGCGGAGCTTGCGTTCAATTCGGTTTTGGCAGTTAATGCAGGTCATCCCGCCAATATCCAATGTTTTTGTGACTGGCTTCATATCAATGGTGACCTCCAACCAAAAGGACTCTGATTTAAGGCGTAATCGCGTCAACACACATTAGTATTCCCTTTATGCAAAAGTATACCAAATCGATGTGTTTAGTTCGTGTGCGCTGTGTGAAGATTGCACTTAGTAAAAAAGCCTTTTGCTGCACTGAATTGCCAGCAAAAAGCCTTTATGACGCAAAACACATGGTTACTTGGCTTCCCTTGCCAGCGACCCTAACACGCCGTTGATAAAACTCGCGTCAGATGGCTCGCCAAAACGCTTGCAAAGCTCAACGCATTCGTTTATGGTCGCTCCGGCTGGGATATCATCGCAGTAAAGAATCTCCGCAATACCAAGACGCAGTGCCGCCAGCGCAACCCGCGAGAGACGGCTGCGGCTCCAGTTTTCGGTCAGGCGCTCGATTGTTTCGTCAATTGTGTAAAGGTGCTCCCAAGCGCATTCCGCAAGGCGCAGCGTAAATGGGTCGTCCTCCAGCGAGCCGTTGATTAACGAAAGCTCAGTCAATACGCCAAGGTCGGCGTCTGGATGGAAGGACTTTTCGAACAGGAGAGCAAACGCCTGTTCCCGCGCTTGTGAACGTGTCATGCGTCGGTTCCTTTCGGCTGTGTCAAAAACTGTGAGAATTACAATGTGAGTATAACATATAAGCGGGAAAAATGCAACTTTTGCGAGGTAAATAATAGGGATTTGCTGTTAACATTTGGTCGGCAGATATATTTGATCTTGTGATTTACTATATAAAACTGTCAATAAAGCTTGCAAACACCTATGGCAAATGTTATAATCTTTCGCGTATGAAATGCAACACAAAAAACAGCCGGCCCGAAAACTTCATGAAGCCGGAGGAAATCCGTACTTTACTCACTCGCCCTGAGGCAAACAACGGGCGGTTGCTGCTTAAGGGTTGTTCGGATATGCACGGAAATATTCCAGAGCCACAGGCGCGGATTTTGTGCGCTTTTGCGCAATAATACTATTTTTGGAGACATTATGTTTACTTTGGACAACAACGTCCTTATACCACAATTGCCCAAGATCGCAGAACTGTGTTTAGGAGAGTCTGCGCAAATCCTCCGCTGTTTGGGCGGCGGTTCGTTTGGACGTGCGTATTTGACACAAACGCAAAGCCACGGCAAAATCGTCATCAAGGCTTACCGTGTACCCGGAATGAACGACGCCGAAGCCTTTCAACTGGAATTACTTGGCAAAAACACCCGTGTGCCCATGCCAAAGGCGCTTTTTGCACATACGGACGACACAGCGTGCGTATTGGGCATGAGTTACATTGAAGGCAAAAACACCATGATGCCGCAATTTCTTTTTCACAGCAAAAAGAAGCGGAAAGTCTTTGCGGCATCTGTAGTGGCGGGCATGCTGGACTGGCATGCAGTCACCGGTGAAAAATATGGGGATCTCCGTGAGCCGAAGTATTCGAGTTGGAAGGAGTTCTACCATACAGAGATTGTCAACACCGTGCTTGAGGGTATGAAGCCGCTTATGGAGCAAGGCAAATTCAGCCGCAAGCAGTATGACACGTTAATCTGCGCGACGGAACGCTTTGACGAAATTGTCGACGAGCCGTCAGAGCCTGTGCTCATTCATGGCGATTTGAATATTGCAAACATTATGGCTGACCCGCACAGCCTTTGCCTGACAGGTTTTATCGACCCGTTCAATTCGCTTTGGGCGGACAGGGAATACGATCTCTTTCAGATCCAAAATATGTGGGGAAACTGGTTTGGGCTATATGAGGAATACAAAAGGCGGCATCCGGTTACGCCGCATTGCGACTTAAAAACCGCATATTATGCAGCGGTCAATGAGGCGCTGGCGTATTGGCGCTCAGGCGTAAAATTTGAGTCTTGGCACAAGCTGTGGGATTCCCGGTTAAGGAAGGCTTTGGCTCAGATGTAGTTCCACTCTTTTCTTTTAGCCATCGTACTGATTCGCGTAATCTGTTGACGGTTTTGACCTCATAGCACGGCGCGGAAATTGTATAATTTGGCAAGGTCAATGTATTTTTCAAAATCAATTTCGCTGTCACCTAACGGAAGCAGGCGGCGGCTTTTTGGCGAGTTCACATCAAGCTCAAATTAAGCCCCGGCTTCGGGTACGGCGCCTTCAATCAGTGTTGGCATGCAAAATTGCATCGCAATCACCGTCGTCCGGCAAGGAACGCTGCCGCCGTCATTGCTTTTTTTCCCGCTGGTTGGAGCGTCAGTACCTCCAATGCAGTGCTTTGACCGCACGCAATCACCAAATGTTTGTGTAACGCAAGCAATTCCCCGGGTGAAGCTGCGATGTCAGGCACATCAACAACACGCGTTTCCAAAACCTTAATCGCTTTGCCAAGAATTTCCGTCGTCGCGCAAGGCCAAGGGTTTAGGCCGCGCACTTGGTTGTGCAGTTCCTGTGCTGTGTGGTTCCAGTCAATCGGAGAATCCGCGCGGGTGAGCATAGGGGCAGGCGTCGCCTGTGCTTCATCCTGTGGCGTACGGCTTAGTGTACCGTTTTCCAACGCGGAGAGCGTGTCCGCCAATACCTCCGCGCCCAGCGTGCTAAGGCGGTTGAAAAGCGCCCCGGCGGTTTCGTTTTCGCCGATATTGATTGTGCGCGAAATGAGCAGATCACCAGTGTCCATGCCAATATCCATGTGCATAGAGGTTACGCCCGTCCGTGTTTCGCCGGTCAAAATCGCGCGCTGAATCGGCGCCGCGCCACGCAGCTTGGGCAGCAGTGACGCATGGATATTTATGCAGCCGTGCTGTGGCGAATCTAAAATTTCTTTCGGCAGTATTTTGCCGTACGCGACCACAATAATCAAATCCGGGCGCAACGCCCGAAGTATTTGTAAAGCTTCGCCGTCACGCAGCGTGTTTGGCTGGTACACAGTCAGGCCTTGGGCAAGCGCATATTCCTTAATCGGCGGCGGAGCAAGCGTGTAACCGCGCCCCTTGGGCTTATCCGGCTGACAGAATACGCCGCGCACGCAGTGCGCATCCTGCACCAGGCGGGCAAGGCAGGGGACAGCAAAATCGGGAGTTCCCATAAACACAATATTCATACTGATATTATACCACGCCGCGCAGAGGATTGCAACTTGTTGTAAGCACCCCGCAAAACACAAAAATCCAGCCATAAAATCCACAGGTTGTACTATCCCGCGCCGTTTCTGCATATCAATTCCCGAAACCGAATAACGAAAGGCCGGGATACCATGGATTTTCAGGTTACCGAACAAACTATCGGCGTCAGCGCCCCCTTGTTTGAGGGTCGGGGCGAACAGTCGGTTGACGCGGATTTGACACTGCCCGAATATTGTCCGGACGCGCAGCGTGTGCTTAAATGTATGCTTGTGCCAAATGTCCGCTCTGTGCAGATTGGCAATGGGCGCGTCACGGCGGATTGCAGCGCGGTGCTCCGCGTACTCTATTGCGGCGAGGACGGCCGCGTGCACTGCTATGAGCAAAACTACCCATTCTCACAAGAGGTCAGTGTACCCGGTGTGCAGGCGGGGGACTGCGCAACAGTCCATGCCGAAACAAGCTACGTCAACTGCCGCATCGTAAGCCCGCGCCGCATGGATATCCACGGGATGGTGCACTGTCTTTTCCGGGTACGCAGGCGCAAGGAGCAGCCGGTCATTTCCGGTGTAAGCGGCTGCGGTGTGCAAATAAAGACTGCATCTTGCCGCGTAGTCAGTGCGGCGGGTGAGGCGGCAAAAAGCTTTCCTGTCGCCGAGGTTGTTGAGCTTGCCGCAGAAGCGCCGCCTGTACGTCAGGTTTTGCACACGCAGGGCACGGCTGTGGCGAGCGACATCAAGGCAATCACCAACAAGCTGCTTTTTAAGGGTGAATTGCAGCTCAAGATATTCTATCTTGCCGATAACGATTCCAGCGAACCGGCCGTGCTCGACTACGCAATCCCGCTCAGTCAAATTGTTGAAGTCGACGGCATTGATGAGGACTGCTCGCAGGAAACCATTCTCTCTGTACCCTCGCTTGAATTAACGCCGCGTGCCGATGCCTCTGGAGAACGCCGCTTGCTGGATGTTAACGCCAGTGTACTTGCGGATATCCGTGCCACACGCGAGCTTGAGCTGCCCATTGCCGTGGACGCTTACAGCACCCAAAGCGAGTTAGATACCGAATACCGCAACATGGAATTCCTCCAACCGCTGGACAGCTTTGCCGAAAAACTACCGGTGACGGGTTCCGTGCCAGTGCCCGGCGGCGCAAAGGAACTTTTAGGCATATGGAGCGGCGACCCGGTCTCCGAGGCGCAGTCACAAGGCAAGGAACTGGCCGTCTTCGGCACGGTTCCCATGTATATACTCTACACGGATGGTGCGGGTGAAACGGCGTTTTGCGAAAAACCACTGGAATTTCGCTTCCGACGCGCGATCAACCAGGCGGTACAGCGCTTGAAGTGCCGTCCGCGGGTTACGCTGATTAATCTTGACTTTACATCCGCAAACAGCGGCGAGATTCAGGTCCGCGCGGATTTGGACTTGACGGTGAACGCGTACGACCTGAGGGAACGCCGCGTCATTGTGGGCTTGCAGCCAGATGAGAACCGCCCTAAGGCAGACGACCTTCCGGCTCTCACGTTATACTATGCCGACCCGGGTGAAAGCATTTGGGATATTGCACGGACGTATAACACCACGGTTGATTCAATTGTGCAGGAGAATGCAATGGTTGGCGAAATCCTGCCTGAACAGCAAATGCTGCTGATTCCAAGGGTGTAGCAACTGGGCGTAATGAACGTATGTAGGGGCGGCAACCTGCCGCCCGCCGGACAAAAATCCGTACATCATAAGTTGGCGGCAGGATACCGCCCCTACACAGACTAGGAGGAAATCCATATGGAACAACAAGGCGCCACACATGGCAAGTCCGCCCTCGGCGCGGCTGGCGGCACTGCCGGAAGTCTCTCCACAGTAGAACAGGCGGGAGCGGCGGTGT
The DNA here is from genome assembly GCA_031267965.1 of Oscillospiraceae bacterium. GTDB lineage: Bacteria > Bacillota > Clostridia > Oscillospirales > Acutalibacteraceae > WRKY01. The sequence continues at coordinate 11,352 of JAIRYC010000110.1, forward strand.
TCGCTTCCGGGCGCAGCCCCGGTAAAAAGGACCTGCATTTGCAAGAGGCGGCAACCGAAGAAATTTACGAATACCCAGAGCCGGAAGAATACAACAGCTACATTGGTGAAGAGTCTAGCGAACAGCGTCAGGAAGAAAGCTATGTGCAGGAAGAAGCTCAGGAAGTACCTGCTGAGCCGGAACCGATACCTGAGACTCCCATTGTGCCGAGGACCTTGCCTGCTCCTTTGCCTGAGTTCGTACAGCCTGTGCCGGCCCCCATCACATCTCCCGCACCGGCGGAACCGGAACCAACCCATGCACCGGCTCCGAGCTTCGCCGATACCGTGCAGGAAATCGTCAAAGATGCGGATGCCGTGCTTGGTATTGCCAAAAAGGCAGGCGAAGTCATCAAAGAAGGCTACAGCATCTACAAGGACATTGCCAAGCGCACACAGGGCGACGTTTATGTAGGTGTGGTGGGTCCTGTGCGGACGGGCAAATCAACGTTTGTGCGCAGATTTATGGATACGCTGGTCATTCCCAACATGCGCGAGGAATATCGTGTACAGCGCGCAAATGACGAGATGCCGCAATCCTCAAGCGGACGCACAATTATGACGACGGAGCCGAAATTTGTGCCCGAAAAGGCGGTGCGAATTGACCTGCCCGAGCAATCAAAGCTCAAGGTGCGGCTGATTGACTGCGTGGGCTACATCGTTCCCTCCGCCCTAGGGTATATTGAAGGCAACCAGCCGCGCATGGTGCGTACACCTTGGTTTGATGAGGAAATTCCGTTCAACATGGCGGCGGAAATCGGTACGCAAAAGGTTATCAGTGAGCACAGCACCATTGGTATATTGGTAACCACAGATGGCTCAATCAGCAATATTCCGCGCGAAGAATATGCCGAAGCTGAGGAACGCGTTGTGGCGGAATTAAAAGCGCTGGAAAAACCATTTGTTGTGCTGCTCAATTGCCGTAACCCGCGCACAACGCAGTCGCAAAAGCTTGCCGGGCAGTTGCAGGAAAAGTATGGCGTGCCCGTGCTTGCGGTCAATTGCATGGAAGTGACGCAGGAGGAAATTCGGGACATTTTGGGGCAGGTGCTCTTTGAGTTCCCTATTAAGGAAATCGCGCTGGATTTGCCCCGCTGGGTGGCGCGGTTGGATCGGTCGCACTGGCTGCGCTCTGCGTGCTTCAAAGCCTTTGCGGATAATGCCCGGGGGCTGCGCCGTGTGCGCCAGGTCAAGGATATGGCGGAGAAAACATGCGCTGTGGATAACATTAACTGCGCCGCCGTGACAAGCATGGATTTGGCGCGCGGCAGCGCAAAAATCACAGTAACAATGGCGCCGGATTTGTTTTATCGCATTCTTGCCGAAACCACGGGTCTGCCTATTCAGAACGAGCAGGATTTGATGGATTCCATGCGTTCGCTGGCACAGGTTAAAAGCAAGTATGAGCGCGTCGCCAACGCCCTGCAGGAAGTGGAGCAGACGGGTTACGGTATCGTCCTGCCCGCGCTTGACGAGTTGAGCCTTGACGAGCCGGAAATCATGCGGCAGGGGGGGAGATATGGCGTGCGTTTGCGGGCGAGCGCACCATCTATCCACCTTATGCGGGCAGATATTACCACCGAGGTTGCGCCGATTGTGGGCAGCGAGAGCCAGAGTGAGGAGCTTGTGCATTACCTGCTCAAGGAGTTTGAGGAGAACCCGTCGGAGATTTGGGAGTCGAATATCTTTGGCAAAAGCCTGCACGAGCTGGTCAATGAGGGCTTGCACAACAAGCTTTACCGAATGCCGGCGGATGCGAGAATCCGTATTCAGGAAACGTTGGAGAAAATTATCAACGAGGGCGCTAGTGGGTTGATTTGCATAATATTGTGATGGCATAAAAACAGGCATGGACACTGTACGTGGCGTCCGTGCCTGTTTTGTGTACTGCTCGTCATCATAATGTTGCGCCCGTTTCAACATCATAATCCTCTATTAAGTATACAGTATGCCAAAATTGCCGAAACAAGTCGAACAGACGCCATCATGTTGACAGCCGGACTGCTCAGAAAGTATAATATAAACCAGCCGGAGGTGAAGACGTGAAACACTATGATGACACATACTGCGAAGATCAGCCCAACGACGAAGCGCGCTTGCCTGACGACAACGATGGCAGCGGCGGCGAATCCGTACAGTCCGCTTATGATCGCAGTGAAATCCTGTGGGAGGACCAAAAGCGCTCCTGGGCTTTGGGATTTCCCAACCCTACGCATAAATACTGGGTGCAAAACGGCAGAATCTACCGCAGCAAATTTAAGCTATACAAGACCCGCAAAACACGCGCCAAGCGTGGCGTAAAAAGTGAAGAATACAGCGTGTTTTCCCCGCATTTTGCCCGTGACAGCATATTGCTCTACCGCGTGCAGGATACTGACGTGTACCAAAGCTGGCTGGGCAAGCTGCTGCATGTGGGTTCGGTGACAGTATACGCCAACGACAAAACGACCAAAGATCTGGTGCTGCAAAATATCAAGCGGCCAGAGGATTTTTGCGACTGGCTGGACGAAATTGTGGAATACGAACGATTCCTGCATAATGTGCGTGCCAGTGAATTTGTTTCGGGATAAGACTTGCATTTTGCCAAATTAGTGGTATAATATCTATTAGTCCTGCCGGACTGCGACGAAGTTTAGACGGCGGGACAGTGTTTTTGCGTATAATATTATGATACACTGTTGCTTGCAGGGAGAATATATGGATAATATGCTTAGGGCTGTGCTGGAAACTGACCACCATGAAAGCGAGCGGACGGAACAGCTGATTAAAACCCGCGAAATGCTTTTTGAAGAAATGCGCGCCCAAAAGGAGGCGCTTTTTGCCGCCGCGCGGGACGCCGCCAAGGAAGATATTGCTGCAATTGCGCAGCGGACTGTCAGCAGCCGCGAGGAACGTATTACCGCCTTGCTTGCTCAAGGGGACGCCGCCTTGCGCAAGCTGACTGAATATGGCAACGCGCGGTACGAAAAATGGGCGGATGAGATTGTCCGGCTGGTGCTGGAAGCGTAAGCGCATAAGATTGGCAGATCTGTTGTAACCAAGGAGGCCTGGCATTATGATAAAATACGCCGCAAATGCGTTGTACGCAAAGTGCCATGCCCTCTTTGGCAAACACCTGACAGGTACGGACTATGCGCAACTGCTTGCCTGTAAATCGGTTGGTGATGTCGCCGCCTGCCTCAAAGGCAAAACCGTTTATGCAGACTCGCTGGCGAATATTCACGCGCAAACCGTACGCCGTCAACAATTAGAGCTTTATCTGCGCAGCCACCTGTTTTATGAGTTTGCCGCGCTTTGCCGCTACGAGGTCAGCCTTGGGCAGGGCTTCTACCGTTACTATGTCCTGCGGGGCGAGGTCGATCAGCTGTTGACCTGCCTGCGTCTGCTGAACTCCGAACACCAGGACGACTATCTGTTGATTATGCCCGTTTACTTCCAGCGCTATGCCTCATTGGATTTGTTCAAGCTGGCAAAGGCAACTGACGCCGCCGAAGTTCTTAAGGCGACGCAAGGCAGCGAATATTACCATATCCTTCAGCCGTTTTTGGAGAAGAACCCGCCGTTGCCGGATATGGGCGCCATTGAGCTTGAACTGCTTTCCTTTCTGTGGAAAAAGGCGCGCGGAATGCTTGGGCGTGCATCCGGCAAAGACACGCGGTCGGATGGTGTGCGCTACCTGACGGTCGGTGCGGACATGAAGGCGATTGCCATTGCCTACCGCATGAAGTGTTATCTGCGTTCTAACGCGAACCAAATCCGTGCAAAAGCGAATTTTGGTGCAGGACGACTTTCCTCCAAGCAAACGGAGGACTTACTTGACGCACCCACGGCAGACGAATTTCTGCGCCGACTTGCCGCAACACCATACGGCAAGGAGCTTGCAAAACAGGAATTCCTTTACATTGAGGACAGTGCGGCACGGGTCGCCTATGCGCATGCCCTGCGGACATTCCGTTATTCAACGAATGCGGGCGTAACCACACTCGCGTATCTTGACCTAGCGGAAAACGAGCTGAAAAACATTACACACATCATTGAGGGCATACGCTACTCCGCTCCACCGGACGAAATCCGCAAGCAGCTCATCGGCGCGGCATAGCGCCCGCCGCGTCAATAGAAAAAACAACGAAAGAGGGATTAAGCAATGGCGGTTTCGCAAATGAAGCTGGTGCGCACAGTGGGCTTTCTTTCCAAGCTTAACCAATTCTTAGCGACCTGCTGCATTGACGGCTTCTTTGAGCCGGATAACGCCGCGCGGCACATTTCGCCATCTCTTGGCTTTGCGCCGCTGACTGAGGATAACCCATACAGTGCTCTGATTCATAAGATTGATGAATTGGCGGAAATCTCGGGTATTACGCCAGAACGCAGGCGGGTACGCGCCGGTCTTGTGCCTGACCCGCAAAGTGAAGCGTGGCTGCTGGATATGGGTGAGCGCATTGCCTCCATACATGATGAGCGCCGTGATTTGGCGGAACAGCTTTCGCTCTGCCAAAACGCAATGGAGCAGTACAACCACTTTGTTGGGCTGGATACCCCACTGGAGTCAATCTTTAGCTGTCAATATATCAAGGTGCGCTTTGGGCGTTTGCCAAAGGAATCCGCCAGCAAGCTTGCGCTGTATGCTGATAATCCCTACCTGCTCTTCATCCCTTGCTCCGAAAGCGAAACTGACGAATACGGTGCCTATTTTGCCCCGCGGCATTATGCTGATGAAGCCGACCGTATTTTTGCTTCGCTCTTCTTTGAGCGCTTGTGGATACCCAGCGCGGTTGGCCGGCCGCGTGACGTGCTGGCGCATTTGGATCAAAACATCTCCATTCTCAAGGAACAAATCTCTGTGTTGGACAAACGCAGCCGCGAAATTTGGAACAGCGAAACTGAGCGCCTGAATGCGATGTATTCCCAGCTTTGTTACTTGAGCGAACTGTTTGAGCTGCGCCGCTATGCGGTCGTTCACGGGGATAGCTTCTTCTACACCGGTTGGGTACCCGCCGACCGCATGCGCCGCTTTACGCGGCTGATTGACGGCATGGACGGCGTGACCTTTGAGGCGGTCGACCCTGACCCGGACGTTGAGAAGGACGCGCCTGTGCGCCTCAAAAACATCCGTCTGTTCCGTCCATTTGAATACCTTGTGGGCATGTTTGGTTTGCCGTCCAGCACGGATTTGGATGTGACTCCGTTCGTCGCCATAACCTATACGCTCATATTCGGCATGATGTTTGGCGATGTGGGGCAAGGCTTTGTGCTGCTGCTTGCGGGACTTTTTGCCTATTTTAAAATGCGCAGCAAAATGGGGGCAATTATTGCCTACTCCGGCGGCGCGGCAATGCTTGGCGGTCTGGTGTACGGCTCATTTTTTGGCTACGAGAATAAACTGGATTTCATCTATCATGCCATAGGGTTGCCGGAAAAGCCCGTCCATGTTATGGAGAGCATAAACGGCTTGATGCTAATGGGACTTGCTATTGGTATCGTCATGGTGCTATGCTCTATGATCATCAACGTCATAACATCGTTCAAAAATCATCGCGCAGGCGACGCGCTGTTTGGGCCTAACGGCTTTGTGGGCATGGTGTTCTATGCAAGCGCAGTGGTGTTTGCGGCGGACTTCCTTGGTGCGCCGGTGCCGGTTTCCTCCTCGCTGTATGGAACTTGCGCTTTGGTATCCGTAATATTGCTGTTTATACATCCGATCCTATCAAAGCTCATTGCCAAACGCAAGGACTGGAAGCCGAAAAACATCGGCGAATTCCTGATGGAATCGTTCTTCGAAGTCTTTGAATATGTGCTTTCTTATTTTAGCAACACTGTGTCTTTCCTGCGCGTCGGCGCGTTCGTTCTGGTGCACGGGGGCATGATGCTGGCCGTTTTTGCTATGGCAAAGGATGGCAATATTGTTGTGATTGTGCTGGGCAATATTTTCGTCATAGCGCTGGAGACGCTGTTCACATCAATTCAGGCAATGCGGTTGGAGTTTTACGAAATTTTCAGCCGGTGCTATAAAGGCGAAGGGCGGGCGTTTGCACCTGTCCGCCTAAAATAACTTTGGAGGTCAACTTATTATGGAAATCGTGCTCTATGTCCTGTTGGCGGCGCTTCCGCTCACCTTCCTGACGCTCTCAATTTACAGTGTCCTGCATCGCTTTCGTGCAGGTCAAAGCAAAAAAAGCGTGCTGATTCGCCACTTTGTAACAGTTGGTGCCGTCTGTTCATTGATGGGAATTTTGGCTTTTGCCGCCTCAGCAGCCCCTGAAACTGCCACTGATGCTGCTGAAACTGTCGTTACAGAAAACACCGGGCTGACTAAGGGGCTGATTGCGCTCTCCGCTGCGCTATCTATGGGTATTTCCGGTATTGGCGCAGGCATTGCGATTGCTGCGGGCGCGCCTGCAGCAATTGCCGCCACCAGCGAGAACCCCGCATCATTTGCAAAATCCATGATCCTTGTGGCGTTGGGCGAAGCAATCGCTATCTACGGCCTGGTTATTTCGATCATGATTTTGGGTAAATTTTAGTATGAATTTTTTCCTTATAAGCGATAACACCGACACGCTCACAGGTATGCGTCTGGCGGGTATTCCGGGTAGCCTTGCACATACGCGGGAGGAAGTTGCCGCCGCGCTAAAAGAAGCGGTTGCGGATGAGTCCGTGGGTGTTGTGCTGATGACCGAGAAGCTTGCGGTGGAATTCAGTGACATTTCCGAACCGCTGAAGGGCAGGCGCGGACGACCTCTGCTGATCGAAATCCCAGACAGGCACGGCTCCGGGCGCGCAAAGGATTCTATTACACGCTATGTGCGTGAAGCAATTGGTGTACGGTACTGAAACCCACGCTTCAATAGGCAGGGGTGAGCAGTCGGGTTGTCGCTCCTGAACATTTTTACTGACTTTATTTACATGGAAGGGATAATCCATGCTTGAACAAAAGGAACGCCTTAAGCGTTTTTTGGATGAAATCATAACCGAAGCGGAAGACAAGCGCGGCACAATCATCGCCGAGCTGCGCGAACTACGCGAAAAAGAGCGCGTTCAGGCCGAAACTGACGCCCAAAAACTGCGCGAAGAAACCGTTGCGAACGAGGAGAAACGCCTTGTTGCCGCGCAGAATTCCGTGTGTTCTCAGCAACGTGAGGCGCTGCGCAAGGCACTTTCCCGCAAGCGCGAGGAAATGGCGAGCCATGTGCTGGATTTGGCGCGCAAAAAGTTGATTGCTTTTACAAGCGAGCCGGCGTATGCTGAGCTTTTTGCCAAGCGCATCAACGATTTGAGCAAAAAGTTTAAGGGCAAGGCATTTACCGTTCTTGTGCGCCCTGCAGATCTTGCTATGGCGCAGGAGTTGATGCACGAGCACAATGCGGAACCTGACCAAACAATACTGCTTGGCGGATGTAAGCTCAGGTGCGGCAGCGTTACGGCAGATGCTACGCTGGACGCACGTTTGGATCAACTGCGTGCACGCGTGCTGGCGGGGATTTCTTTGCCGGAGTTATAATCAATATAAAACTTTCGCCGCACACAAATGGGTGCGGCGTTTTTATGTAAAGGTATTTTGCTACACAGATATTCTGCCGGATTCCGGTATAATCAGTCGGCATTCGGACGCGCGAGAAGTATGGAAAAATTTCAAGCGCAAGCGGTGAATCCACTCTCTACACGAGATTAAACGCCTTTAATACTGGCGTTTCCGCAACCAAAGAAAGAATTAGGTAGCTTGCTTTTGGGTGGCAGGCAAGACGGATATCCTCCTGCGAAGGTCTCGCGGGCGTTTCCGGGCGGAAGTGAAAATGGCCCAGCGGAGAAAGCCACGGTGCCCGCATATCCTTAATTGCTGCCAATTGTTCCCCCGGATCAATGGAGAAGTGCTCCCGGCTTTTATCTATGTTGGTTAGTAGTTATACCTTATCAACCACACGCGGATTGTCGGTGACATGCCTAGCAATGAGTCCGCAGGCCTCGTTTGGCAGCTCAGCCCGTGCGTGTGATACAATCAAGTTCATAATATTTTCCGCCGAAACAAAGGTGCGGTACTGCACGACATCGACATGGCGCTTGGCCGTGCCGGCAACGTTGATCATGAAGGACAGACAACTCCTCGCGGCGGATTCCCCCCGGAACGCATCCTTTCATCCGGTGCGATTGAGGAAGCGATCGGTGTAAAAATCAATCATTCCGGGCAAATTGGGTTTGAAAAGCTTTAGCCCAACAAATATTTACGCACCGGTGCATCGTATTTCGCTACGCCGAATTTGTGATATGGCAGTGCTTCAAACGATACGTTTGGAAAAGCGGCTATAAAATCTAAAACGTGCGTTTGCGCCTCTTCCAAGTCATCGAAGCCGGGAAGAATCAGCGTACGTACGACTCTGTGCAAGTAGGGGAAATCATGGTAATTCTCCTCATCGTTTTCCTACTTCGCTGTTTTCTTTTTCGGACTGAAGAATCCTTCCAGAATGCAAGTGGCTTTTTCTTATATAAACGGCTACGCTGCCTGTCCAATCCACATATCCTCAAACCGCTGCCCGGCAAGGTTCTCCAGCGTGGCTTTTTCTTCAGCGGTTATAGTTACAGTGCCTTGCGCTTTTTTTTCAGCAATCACGCGCACAATCAGCACGTGGTCGTTCTTATTCATCTTAAAGCGCCGGGAGAGTATGATGGACGCCACAACAAGGATTGCCGGCAGTATGGCAAACGTTACGCGCAAGCCCCAAATGGCGGCGTCCGTTTGGACCGGCACTTCGTTTTCGGGGCCGATACCGGTTTTGACGCCAAACGCATCGGAAACCCAGCCGAAAATTGCTTGACCAACACCCACGGCAACCTGCGCAGTAAAAGTGTTGACTGCAGAGAGCACGCCCTCGCGCCGTCTGCCCGTGATTAATTCATCTACGTCGGAGGTGTCCGGGAAGATGGTGCTGGGCGTCATGCCCATGCCCGAAAAGCCAAAGTAAAACAGCATTACCGATATAGTCATCATGATATAGGTTGTATTCATATTGGCCCCATATGTCACTGGCCTGACAAAAAAACTAACAAGCAATGCAACCAGCATCAGGGGTGTGAGCAGTTTAGCCGGCGTTTGCTTGCCATAACGCAGCGAGAGCCAGTAGTTGAGCGGAAAGCCCGACATTTGTCCCACGCCCGCAAGCGTGTTGATTAACTGAAGTTTTTCAGGTAATTGGGCTACGTAGCGCAGGAAGAACGGCATGGAGGACGACCAAATGTTTACACATAAATACTGCACCAACGGCAGGACGATATATTGCCGGTACGCGCGGCTTTTGAAGGTGGTTTTGTATTCCCAAATCACCTCGCGCAGGTTGAGTTCCGGCTTTGGCACGCCACGCCAATCCTTTTCCTTTGTGGAGAAGAAGGTGATGATAAGAGGCAGCGCAAAGAACACACCAAGCAGTGCGCCCATCATCATGAATTTGGGCTTTAGCTCCGGTGTGAAAAGCTCGGTGTTTGTAAAGCCAAACAGCGAGATCGTCAGCAGAAAGGCTGATTCCATGCCCACGGAGTTGAACATGTAGCCCACAGAGTTATAGTGCACGCGCAAGGAGTATTCCGGCGCGGCCTCCGGTAAAAGGCTGCTTTGCGGCACGCTGACCAGAGAGCATGCGGTAGTAAAGGCAACATACGCAAACATGAAGTAGATCATTTTTGCGGTACCCTGATTGTTTGGGATGCCAAAGCTGTTCCACATGCAAAAGTAGCTGAGAGCCACAGGGAGTATTCCCAAGAGAAAATATGGGCGGCGACGACCGAAGCGGGTGCGCGTGCGATCAGAAACAAGCCCTAGGAACGGGTCGATTACGGCGTCCCACACCTTGGCGATTAAGACCACCAAGCTTGCCTGTGAGAAGGAAAGCCCCTCAACCTCTGTGAGGAACATCATAAAGTAAAGCCCGATGATGTAAGGTCCGCCGCCTATGAGGATGTTTGCTGTGCTGTAACCAATCATTGGCGGCGCGGCTTTGGCAATAGCTTTGAACTTTTCTTTCATTGTGCACCAACTTTTTAATATGAGAATCACGCAAAGCACTATATTCTGATTGTTTTAATAGGCATTAATATTATAGCATGGTGCGGCAAATTTGTCAATTGCGGAATGGCCTTGCCTGATCTATCGCCGAAAGCGCAAGGCACAGTCTTTCTTATCTGTGCATAATTTTACTTGCCAATTTGCTTTTAGCGTGACAATACCGCAAAAACAACTTGACATTTTTGCGTTCTAGGCGTAAAATACTCCGTGACAGTTGCTGCCCTATGTGCCCAAAAGCGGTTCACATGGTGTGCGGCGTTTTTTTGCGGAGGTTTCTATGGCAAACGAGTATCAAATATACGGCATAAACGGACCTGTTGTCACGATTGCCGGGCCAACAGCCCTGCGCATGATGGAGATGGTGTATGTGGGCGAGGGGCGGCTCATCGGCGAGGTGATTGGGCTGGATGTCGCCATGACCACCATTCAGGTTTACGAAGAAACTACAGGGCTTTCCGCCGGGCAGCCCGTTTATGCAACCGGTGAGTTGATGAGCGTCACCCTTGGCCCCGGCCTGCTTTCGAATATATTCGATGGCATTGAGCGTCCCCTTAACGCGCTTGAAGAGGCTACCGGCTCGTTCATTGGGCGGGGCTGTAATCTGCCTGCGCTGGATGCTGAACGCCTGTGGGACGTGACGATTCTTGCAAAGCCCGGTGATGAGGTCAGCGGCGGTACAGTGCTTGCGACCTGCCCCGAAACCAGCGCGATTTTGCATAAGGTGATTCTGTCGCCGATCTTTAGCGGACGAATCGTTGAGGTCAAGTCGGATGGTCAATACACCGTCAACAACGTTATTGCCGTATTGGAGGACACAAACGGCAACCGCCATGAGTTGACGCTTTGCCAGCGCTGGCCAATCCGTTCGCCGCGCCCGGTAGAAAAACGTCTGGCACCTACGCGCCCGCTTATCACCGGGCAGCGGGTAATTGATACGCTGCTGCCTATCGCAAAGGGCGGCGCGGCAGCAATCCCGGGCGGATTTGGCACGGGTAAGACAATGACACAGCACCAGCTTGCCAAGTGGTGCAACGCGGACATCATCGTCTACATTGGCTGTGGTGAGCGCGGCAACGAGATGACGCAGGTTCTCACCGAATTCAGCGAACTGCTTGACCCCAAGAGCGGTAAACCACTGACAGACCGCACGATACTCATTGCCAACACATCGAATATGCCGGTTGCGGCGCGCGAAGCGTCTATCTATACCGGTATCACACTGGCTGAATATTACCGCGATATGGGCTATCATATTGCCATCATGGCGGATTCCACCTCCCGCTGGGCGGAGGCGCTGCGCGAGATTTCCGGACGCCTTGAGGAAATGCCTGCCGATGAGGGCTTCCCGGCGTATCTGCCGAGCCGCCTTGCGGAATTCTACGAGCGCGCGGGCTACACGCAAAACCAAAATGGCACGGAGGGCAGTATAACCATTATTGGCGCGGTGTCGCCGCAGGGCAGTGACTTCTCCGAGCCGGTGACGCAGAATACCAAGCGTTTTACCCGCTGTTTTTGGGCGCTGGATAAGTCGCTTGCGTATGCGCGCCACTACCCGGCTATCAACTGGACGGAAAGCTACAGCGAGTATACGGTTCCGCTGACGGATTGGTTCCATGAGAACGTGGGTGCGGACTTTTTGAGTATGCGCGGACAGCTATTCAAAATTCTGCTGGAGGAAAACCAATTGCTGGAGATTGTGAAGCTGATTGGCGCGGATGTGCTGCCAGACGACCAAAAGCTCACGCTGGAAACCGCACGTGTGATTCGTGTGGGCTTCCTGCAACAAAACGCGTTCCATGCGGACGACACCTTTGTTTCGCTGCGCAAGCAAAAAGAAATGATGAGGCTTATTCTCCTTCTGCACGAGAAGGCGCGGCAGATTGTGCTGCGGCAGGTGCCCGTGGTTCAAATCGTTAAGACAGGGCTGTTTGAGAAGTTGGTGAAGATGAAGTACAACATCCCGAATGACAACCCGGAGATGTTTGCGGAGTATGCGGCGGATATTGACAATAAACTGGCGCCGCTGATAAAGAAAGCAGGCATGTAGGCTTTATGGCCCCAATGAAAAGATAACAGAGGTTGAGTATATGATTATTGAATATTCCGGTCTTTCGCAAATTGTTGGCCCGCTGGTGACGCTGGAGGGCGTGCCCGGTGCGATTTATGACGAAATGGTGGAGTTATGCCTGCAAGACGGCAGTGTCCGCGTTGGGCGCGTTGTAAAGGTGGAGGGCGATAAGCTGGTTGTGCAGGTGTTTGAAGGCACGCGCGGACTTTCGTTGGAGAATACACAGACACACTTTACAGGCAAGCCGATTGAGCTTGCGCTTTCCAAGGAGATTCTTGGGCGCACGTTCGACGGGCTTGGCCGGCCCAAGGATGGCTTGGGCGAGGTCTATGCCGAGTGCCGCCGCGACGTCAACGGCGCGCCGATGAACCCGGTTTCGCGCATGTACCCGCAGAACTACATCAACACGGGCGTATCGTCCATTGACGCACTGGCAACGCTGATCCGCGGACAAAAGCTGCCGATATTTTCAGGTTCAGGCATGAAGCACAATGAGCTTGCCGTGCAGCTGGTGCGTCAAGCGTCATTGGCAGACGAGGCGGACTTTGCCATCGTCTTTGCCGCAATGGGCGTTAAAAATGATGTGGCGCAGTATTTTATTGACTCTTTTGAAAGCGCAAATGTCATGAGCCGCGTGGTGATGTTCCTGAATCTTGCCAACGACCCGATTATTGAGCGCGTGATTACGCCGCGCTGCGCATTGGCGGCGGCGGAATATCTGGCGTTTGAGAAAGGTATGCACATTCTTGTCATCATGACGGACATCACCTCCTACGCCGAAGCGCTGCGTGAATTCAGTTCGTCCAAGGGTGAGATACCCGGGCGCAAGGGCTTTCCGGGTTACCTTTACAGCGACCTTGCTTCGCTATACGAACGCGCCGGAATCCTCAAGGGCAAGGGCGGCTCCGTGACACAAATCCCAATCCTTACCATGCCGAATGATGACATCACGCATCCAATCCCCGATCTGACGGGCTACATTACCGAGGGACAGATTGTGCTTGGGCGCGAGCTGGACTCCACAGGAATTTATCCGCCTGTGAGCGTTTTGCCCAGTCTTTCGCGCTTAATGAAGGACGGCATTGGCGAGGGCTTTACGCGCAAGGATCATAGCGCCGCTGCAAATCAATTGTTTGCGTCTTATGCCAAGGTGCAGGACGCGAAGGCGCTGGCGTCGGTGATTGGCGAGGATGAGCTTTCCTTGGCTGACCGCAAGCTAATGGAGTTTGGGCGCGAATTTGAACGTCGATTCCTCAACCAGGGCTACAACGAAAACCGCAAGATTGACGAAACGCTTGACCTTGGCTGGGCATTGCTCTCCATGCTGCCGCGCGAAGAGCTGGACCGCGTGGACGATGAAACATTGGATGAGCATTATCATCCGACAGAAGCCAACGAGGAGAATTCATGAAAAAGCACATTGCTGTTTTGTTAGCGTTTGTGTGCTTGGCAGGCCTTTTTTCGTCATGCACACTAACGCTGCGGAAAGAAGAACCGCAAACACAGCCCGAAGGTAATCTCACATCATATGGCATAGATATGGACGTAAACGTTACGCCAAGTGGTACACCAAAAAATGAAGCGCTTTATGCGCAAAAACATCCATATATTGGCAGGGAACCACAGGAGCTGCGCCGTTTGCTTGGCGAACCGGCAGGGCTGAAGGATGACGGTATAGCCATTCAGTCTGTTGACGAACCATATGGCATTACGCTTTATTATGTGTGCGGCGCGGAGGACATAGAGCGTTTTCAAGAGCTGCCGGAAAGGCTGATATCGCTGCAAAACAACGCGCTGGTTATTCTTGCGTTGATTGAAAATTGCGGCTATGTGCAATTTGCGCTGCAAACCGAGAGTACATATTGGCAGCGTGCGAAAATCAGCACGGCGAAGGCGACGGTTTTTCGCTATGATATCGCTTGGGCAGACAAAGCAATTGGCGGCGACATAAAAAAAGTGGCGGAAACGCAAGCGGGCTTCACTGAATTTTACGATAAACTTGCACAGCGTGGAGACTGAGCCAGATGGGTTTGATTGGGCTGTATATCCATGTGCCGTTTTGTGCGCGCAAATGCCCGTATTGCGATTTTTATTCGCTCCCCGCTGATGATGATCTGAAAGACGCATATTTTAACCGTGTGGTCAATTTATTGAACAGTGAGCGGCAAGTTGCCGATCAGGTTGCATTTGATACCGTATACCTTGGCGGCGGTACGCCGTCGCAGTTGGGAACGGAACGGCTTGTACGCTTGTTGAAAGTGGTGCAGCAGACCTGCGCTGTACAGCCGGAGGCCGAAATCACATTGGAATGCAATCCGTCTGACGTACCTGCGCTGGATTGCGCCGCCTTACATCGCACAGGGTATAACCGCGTGTCATTAGGCTTGCAGTCCGCTGCGGACGCGGAGCGCGTGACGTTGGGCCGCCGAGGGTCTGCTCAGGATGTGACGAACGCTTTGCATAGTTTGCGCCGCGCGAGGTTGGATAATATCTCGCTGGACATGATGCTTGGCGTGCCGGGGCAAACGCCGGATAGCCTGCGGAAAACCTTGGCGTTTGCTGTGCAGGCGGATGTTCAGCATATCAGCGCATATCTGCTCAAAATTGAGCCGGGCACGCCGTTTGCCACGCGCAAATTCAATGAGATCGCGGACGATGACGCGCAGGCGGATATGTACCATTTGGCGTGCGAATATCTGGAGAAGCATGGTTTTTTACAATACGAAATCAGCAATTTTGCGTTGCCGGGCTACGAAAGCCGGCACAACCTAAAATATTGGCATTGCGAGGAATATTGGGGTTTGGGACCCGGCGCGCACTCGTTTTTGGGTGGGCGCAGATTTTATATTTCGCGCAATTTGGATGAATTTATTTCATCCTCAAAATTGATAGATGATGGTCCCGGCGGCAGCTTGGAGGAATATGCCATGTTGGCCCTGCGCCTGAATGAGGGTCTGCGGGAGGATAAAGTGCGCTCACGCTTCGCTCACAGCATACCACAAAAAATGCGCCGTGCCGCTGAGAATTTAGAGCGGCACGGCTTGGTGATTACCGATGATGACGGAATCCGCCTGACACAACAGGGATTTTTGTTGTCGAACGGTATTATTGGGCAGATTGTAACTACCTTAGATAATTTATCGGGTTGACGAACGAGCCGTTGATTAGAATTTCAAAGTGCAGGTGTGCGCCGTAAGAATAATAGCCGGTGTTTCCCAAACGTCCAATCGGCTGACCTGCCATAACATGCTGACCAGCATAGACAGTCCTGCTGGAGAGGTGCGAATATGTGGTTTTTACGCCGCCGCCATGGTTGATGATAATGCGGTTGCCATAGTCGCTCCGCCAGCCAGAGAACTCAACCGTACCGTCCAATGCGGAAACAGCCAGTGTGCCCGCAGTTGGCGCACCGTAGCGGATGAGGTCAATGCCCTGGTGATAGGAACGCCCGCCAAAGCGCCAGCCAAAACTGCTGCTGATGGAGCGGCAGCTTGGAGCGGGCCACACAAAGCCAGAATTGCTGACAGTGATGTTAACAGCTGCGTTGCTGTTTGTGTTGCCGGGGTTGGAGTAAAATACCTTGGAACCAACGGACACTCTTGCGGAAACAGGCTCCGAGAGACGCTCACGGTTTACTTCCTTAACGCTTGTGCGGTGCCCGTCAACATAAGTGACCATTTCCGTCACTTTTTCCTTGCCGCTGGTACCCTCTGAGACTGTGCGCTTAACGCCTTTGATTAGCGAAGGGTCGGTGGTGGTTATGGTTTCAAATGGGATTTCCACAGTGCGGGTTTCGGTTTTCATCTGCTTGACCTGCACATAATTTACGTTTGCGGAAAGGGTAATTTTATCTCCCTCGTAATATGTGGCCCCGTCCTTATATTTGGGGTTGAGGTTTAAAAGCTCCTGATAGGTCAGCCCGTTTGCCAATGCGAGCGTCCAAAGGTCGTCGCCTGCTTTAATGGTATAAGTGCGCTTCGATTGCTTTGGCTCATTGAGCTTTTCCGCCAGCCGTGAAGCATCCCACATGGTTTTGCTGTCATCGGGATAATAACCCTCTTCGTAACGGATATCTTCCACAAAATCAACATAGCTGCCTGTTTCGTTTGTGCGGTATGGCGCAAGGATTTTGTCAAATACGTTTTCGGCGTCAGAGCGATTTTTAATGGAGCAGAGAAATTTTTTGTCGATAAAAATGCCAACGGCATTGGTTAGATTTTCTCCAGATTCCTCGACAAGCTTGTCGCTGAGGGCCAGGCTGTCGTAAAGGCTGTTTACAGGCACGCGCGCAAGAGAATACACCGGCATATCAAGTGAGCTGTCGTTGCCGTCAGTGCGGATAATGCGTTGCTCAGCGAGCTTTTGCGCCTCCGCAAACACAGCTTCAGAGCGGATATAGCCCACGGTTTGGTGGTGGTAATCAACCTTGAGCGCAAAGGTTTGGTTACTCCAGTGACTGATTACTGCGAATAGCAACAGCGCGCCCGCCGCCGGCAACGCAACGTTTAGCATACGTCCAATGCTTGCGCGGTGATTTTCGGTTAGCTTGCGGGTAACTACGCCAACACGGCGGAACCAATTGGCAGGGTCACCCTTCGCTTTTTTGAGGTATGGGCGAATTCCCTTAAGCTCGCGTTGAAGCACGCCGCGCTCTGAAATACTGTGTTTTTTTTGCTCGGCAATGGTTTTATCCGCAAAAGCGCGCAGTCCGCGGAACGCCCAAGAGAATACGGCGCCGAGCAGCCGCGGGATAAAAAGCAATCTGCGCAAGGCGATTTTAAGTCCGCCAAAGATTGTGTTGCCAAAATCCGCAAGATAGCCAAAAACCAATGGTGCGATTGTTTGCAGACGAAAGGAAGCGACATCCTCACTCGGTGAAGCTTGCGGTGTTTCTGATTTTTGGGAGACTTCAGGAACCGAAACGCTTTGTGGCGCAACGGGGACCGCACCGGTTGGGAATGCCCAAAAATCACCATCGTCAACGTCAAGACCATAGAGTGAATCTAAGCGCAAGCTGTAAATATCATTAAAATCCTGTTCGGATTGTGAATTATGTTGTTGCCGGGAAGGATAACCTGCCCCTTCGGTGCCTTTGGGAGGCATGGGTTTTCACCGCCTTTGGAAAAAGTTACAAAGTAGTTACAATAAACAGTATAGCACAAACCCAGCCCTGCTGTCAAGTCTGCAAAAAGCTGGGCTGTGGACAATAAGCACTTAACACAAAACATTCACAAAATCAATAATCTGGCAGGGCAAATCTTTGAAATGA
>JAIRYC010000111.1 GCA_031267965.1 Oscillospiraceae bacterium
TCCGCGCCGATGTCAAGGCGGCTATGGGTGCAATCCCTATAACGCCTGTGACACCTACACCTGAACCGCCCAAAACCGATACCCTGTATCGTGTGCAGACAGGCGCATTCGGCAAAAAGGACTATGCCGAAAGGCTTCAGGCTGAATTAAAAGGCAAAGGCTTTGACACCTTGATTGCACAGATTGACGGCTATTACAAGGTTCAGGTCGGCGCATATTCGGTCAAGGCGAATGCCGATGCGATGCTTGCCAAGCTGAAGGCGGCGGGATATGATGCCTTTATCACGACAAACAATCAGGCAGTCGCGCCGACACCTGCAACCCCCGCCCTGAAATCCATTGAGGAAATCGCAAAAGAAGTCATCAATGGCAAGTGGGGCAACGGTCAAGACAGGGTAAACAGATTAACCGCCGCAGGGTACGATTACGCCACAGTTCAGGCGAAAGTGAACGCCCTGCTGAAGTAACTAACCTGTTACTAACCGAAGCAAAAACCGCCCGATGTTCACTTCGGGAAAGTTCAACTTTGCCTTGAACTGGCGTAGTTTTAGGTGGTTGAAAGTTGAACTTTTTTATATGAAACAATGTTTTATGCGTGACTGGCAACAAAAGCCAAGCTAATAAATTTGCAATTAGTGTTGTGCTGATTTGGTGGAAATAAACCCCGGTTTTGTCTTTTGACAAACCGCCGCAAAAATATTATAATTAGGGTACAAAAACAATACCGGAGAAGCATATGGATATATTACTGCCGATCATAGTAGTCGGTTCCGTAGCCCTGATTTTGGGCGTGGGACTTGTCTTTGCGTCCGAAAAATTCGCCGTCCCGACAGATGAGCGCGAGGAGGAGATGTTGGCCGCGTTGCCGGGCGTCAACTGCGGTGCATGCGGATACAGCGGCTGTGCCGGTTACGCTGCGGCGCTATACAAAGGCGAAATAAAAAGCGCGTCACTCTGTGCGCCCGGCGGGGACGAGGTCGCGGCACAAATTACCAAGCTGACCGGTCTTGCACCGGAGCACATTGTACCAATGACGGCGCTGGTACGCTGCCAAGGCGGCGATGGTATTGCGAAATACAGCTTCCTTTATTCCGGCATGCAGTCCTGCCGTATGGCGGCACAGCTTGCGGGCGGCGTTAAGACCTGTCCCTGTGGCTGTATTGGTTTGGGCGACTGCGCCACGGTTTGCCCTTATGACGCGGTGCGTGTCTGCCCGGACGGCGTGGCGCGTGTTGATACAATCAAGTGCCGGGCGTGCAAGGCGTGCGTTGTCGCCTGCCCAAAGGATTTGATAACGCTGGTGCCTAAAGAAGCTCCGCCGACCGCAGTGCTCTGCCGCAACACGCAAAAGGGTGCGGTAACGCGCAAGCTTTGCGAGAAAGGCTGCATTGGCTGCATGCGCTGCAAAAAGACGTGCCTGAACGATGCGGTGATCTTGGAGAACAACCTTGCGCGGATTAATCCGGAGAAGTGCACGGGCTGCGGGGAATGTGTGAAGGTTTGCCCGGTGGCGTGTATTGTATGAAGGCGCTTGGCGAAAAAATTTGGTTGGGTATCGGCACGGCAAACTGAAATTTTACGAACTCGTTATACTAACACGCACGATTTTCGTTGGTTCACTTCATCTCGGTGAATGTTCTCGCAAACAAATCGTAATTTCTATCGCTTGATTTTAGATAGCCCAAACATTTATTCCCATGGCTGACAATTTTGAAATCCCGCACGCCGGCGTGACGCAATTGCGAATATCTCATAATTGTAACGTCGCGAAGCTCTTTTATATCGGTTAAATGAAATGTTTTGGTTCGCCGCAAAAATCTGTGTATCTCTATCTCATTGCCATTTACAATAATCTTAAACATACAGCCCACCAATAAAACGAAGTGAAAAAATACTGCTGTGATTACAAGGGAAACAAATGCAAATGGGAAATTAATACTTTCTCGCAATATGAGGTTATCTTTTGCGTCAAACCACACATATACGAAGAAAATCAAGATTGCCAACAGCACCGGTTCAGCAATCGAAAAGCACAGAATAATGGGTATTTTGCTCCTGCGTACAACAAATCCCTTGTTTTTTATCTCAACCGCCATATGGGTTTCTCCTTCGTCAAATTCTAATTTGTCTGCGCGCATGTACGATGACGGAGCAAAGCTACGGTGCTGTTGCGTCATCATTAAACCACGAAACGACTCTCCTCAACCAAAGTGATTCCCACATCGTCATTTCTCCAAATACGCCGTGCAAACCGGGTTCTCCTCCTCCAAAACAATCACCTCAATCTCCGGCAGCGCACGCCGCAAAGCTGCCGCAAACGCCGCGACAACCGGCACCTCCGTTTCGTAATGCCCTGCCGTAAGGAGCGTAATACCCGCCGCGCGCGCCGTCAGGAATTCATGGTGCCGCGCTTCGCCGGTCAGATAAGCGTCATAGCCAATGCGCGCCATGTCCCCAACATACTCGCCTGCGCCACCGCCGCAAACCGCCACCTGTTGAATCGCTCGCCCACCGTCAGCATAGTGCACATAGGCGTCCAGCGTGTCACCGACCAAGCGCGCAAAATCGCTTGCGGACATTGGCATTTCAAGTTTGCCCCCACGGAAAAGCGTGCCGTTTAATCCCGGCAGCGCAAATGGTTTTACGTTTTGCAGACCGATAATCCCGGCGAGCACGTCGTTCACGCCGCCTTCCGCGCTGTCCAGATTGGTGTGCGCCGCGATTGCCGCAAGGCCCGTGCGCGCCAGCAGATACGCCGGGCTTGGCGCGAGGAATTTTTGCTCCTCCGGCTTGAAGATAACCGGGTGGTGGCTGACGATGCACTGTATGCCCAGCGCCTGTGCTTGCGCGATTTGTGCAACGGTGATATCCAAGCACACGCCGATCTTGCCCGCAGGTGCGCACGGGTCACCAACGAGCAAGCCGCAGTTGTCCCAGTCTTCGCGGAGGGAGAAAGGGGCAAGGGCGTTGACCGCGGCGAGAATGGTGGATACTGTAGGCATATTAATCTCCATTCTGCCGCTACGCGTCAGCACAAATAGTAATGAAAGAGGACTGAGCAAGCGGCGTTTAATTGTGATATAATTTGTTTGAGGAGAAGGCACACTACAACGCACGG
>JAIRYC010000050.1 GCA_031267965.1 Oscillospiraceae bacterium
TGGCATAATAATAAGTCGCCGAGGAACCGCCGGCCTGAATAATACTGTCGGTCGAACCGCTGGTGCTGACGTAAAAATAATCCTCAATGGTCGCCGGCGCGGGGTCTATCCAATACCGCTGGCCCCTCCAACCACTTTGGCTGTGCGCGGTGGCAATTTCAGTGTTGCTGCCCAGCTCGCGGAAATAAAGCGTTACATTCTCCGGGACCGAAGTAGGCGGATAATAAAAGCCCGGCTTGTTGATAGTCACCAGTTCAAACTGAACATAGCTGACGACCGGGCAGTCATGCTGATAATACTCGGTAAAGAATTCAAGTCTGTCGCCGATGTTGCTGACTGTTCTGCGGGCCTCGCCGTTCAGGTATATGGTAAAACCGCCGTTGGCGTTGCCCACGATTTCAAAGGCATAGCTTGCCGTGGAAGAATTCGGTATGTTATCCATCACAACCAAACCGTCAATCCGCAATTGTGCTATTCCGGAAAGCTCATCGCTCGCCATGGGCTGCTTTAACGAAACGAGCTCAATGGTGTGGCCGCCAAAAATAACCCCGGCTCTTTTGAAGGTATGGAAACGCATGTGCAGCGGAATCAGCGTAAATTTTAAGAGTTCGAAGGTTTTAATGGACGCGGAAACAGAGTCGCGGTATGGTTGCTCGTCGTAACCAAAAAACTTTATGGAACTGCCCTTAACCACCACGTGCTTGGTTGTGGCTGTGCCGTTTTGCGCCGCGGAGAGCGCTTCGGTATAGGCCCTGTCGTAGCCCGGGTGGTCCACCGTGCTGTCCCAGCGTATGCCCTCAGCGGTGTAGTTGTTTCCGTCGGTGACAATGCTTCCGGTGCCCGGAACAAAGCCGGGATCTACGTGCACTAAATTCCCCGGCACAACAGCGGCCAGCGTATCTTCGAAATTAAGCAAAACGCTTGTAACGATTGTTGACAGAGTGAGCACCAGCGCCAGCACTATGTACAACTTCCGCGGCACCTTATGGGCGAAAAAGTGTTTCGCCTGCTGAATAAAATTTTTCATAGTTAGCCTCCTGTTGCACGCAGTGTGCGGCACTTTTTAAAGGATTAAATTTATAAGGGTAAAATAAAGGGTAAAAGCATTATTTTGTGATTTTATTGATCTATTGTCAGCGGTGACAGCGCCGCATCAATTGCAACGAATTCCGCAGGCGCGGATGGCGCGGCGCTGCTGCCCCACCAGGCTTCGCGGTATGACCATCTGACGATGTCAGTGCCTTCCAGCTTAATATCAATCATGAGCTTTGCACCTTCGTATTCCGCACCCAAGTCATCGGCAAGCTTAACTTTTGTGAATAAGCTTGTGCTGCTTGTGCCGGCTCCAATGCGCTTAAGGTAGTAATAGTATCCGTCGGCATCGGCTTTCCAGTCTGTGGTGTTCAGGTCAATCAGTTCAATCTCCTGACCGATGCGCGCTTGCAGCAGTGTTATGCCATCCGCCGCCATCATGCTGGGGAAAATAAGCAGACGCGCAAACATTGGAATGGTTCCGGTGTTTTGCACTGCCACCGTTTTTTCAATCTCCTCTCCCGGTATAGGCGGATTTGTGGGCGGTGTCCATATCTCCGTCACAGAGCCGTTGAGCGCGGGCGGATCCTGTTTAAACGGGTTTTTGATTTTGTCTGTCGCCATAAACCATGCAAAGGTGGAACTTATAATCAATACTGCCGCCAGAAAAATGGAGAGCCCCAGCGATATTTTCCGCAAGTTGCGCACTCGCTTTACAGGTTTGTTAAAAGTTTGTTGTTCCATGTGCAGAACCCTCCTAACGGTTCAAAGCAAAATATATTTCGCCGTAGATGCAATTGAGTTGTTTTATGTGCTTCAACAGATTCTCCCGGTGAGCGGAGCGGAGAAGCGATTGCCCAACCGCCCCGTTCAAGCACCACACATTATCCGCGCAAGCCAGCTTCTTTTTGCTGATCGTCCGTGCGCTTTTTCTTCAAAAGAATCAGCACGGCGGACGCCAGACTCGCAGCCAGCAAAACCGCGTAAGGCCAATATTGCGCTATAAGTTCGCCGGTATGTGGCGGTTTTTCGGGAGCTTCTTGCCTTGCCGCATAGAACTGCCAAGTAAACCAAGCTTCGCTTTGGGTGTAATAGCGTGGCATGTCCTTACTCACCGTCAGTGTGATTTCCAGTGTCTTTTGATCGCCGGGCCTGTAAACTCCAAGGTCTAACGCGTCTAAAATCATATTGCCATCTTCATCGCCACGGGCGCGCCCGTTGTAAAGCTGCTTGCCGTCCATGACAAGCCTGCAATTGACCTCGTCAAGCAGTTTGAGAGGCCCGCGCTCTTCATTGGGCTGCGCCGTCATGGAGATTTTATAGCTGTATGATTCCATATTCCGTATGGTCAATTTTTTGAGGATAACATCCCCGGCCTTGAGCTTTGTGGCGTCGATGAAGTATTCACCGTCAGTTTTAACGGTGAGTCCGCTGTCGTCGCCAATGAGAACGCCTGCGGGAAGATTTGTTGTCGCCGCGCCGGCTGTTACTGTGCCAGAGAACACAATAGCAACAAAGCACAATCCAAACAGAATCAACCTTTTGATGTACAGCATTATCTTCCCTTCTTTCCGACCCTTGGCACTGCCTGCCACGGGTGCAGGCAGTGCCAATATGAACAACTAGTTTAGCCTACAATTTGGCCAACACCAGGACCGTCCAGTGGTGCGGTGCCTGCTTCGAAAGCACCGGCGAGGGCCAAGGCGGTAACAACCGCGTCACCAGCGGGTAGATTCCAACCATCGTTGGCCGTAACAGCGTCCTTCGTGTTCTGGATCGCTTCCATGCCAACCCACAGGTCAAAGTTCAGTCCGCCATAACTGCTATCTGCGGACGAATCCAATTTAAGGGCTTCAAGCAGATATTCGGTGACTGTTCCCGGAGCAATTTTACCGATGTAGTAGAAAAATCCGTCGTCCGAGCGGTAATACCAGTTATTGGCAGTCGGCGTGCCTGCCTGACGAACCAGACCGGCGCCATAAATGAGGCCGATCTTCTTGCCGGCATCGGTCAAGGCGTTGTCAATAGCCGTAGACACAGGTTTTTGCTGTCCGGGGGTCGGCAGCGCCACGGGTGCGTTCGGATAATCCGGAGTTATAAGAGCAGGATACCTAAGGGCCGCCCAACTGGCATACTTCACCGGCTCTTTTGCAAAACGCCAGAAATGTACGTTGGTCGCCGTGGCGGTGTAGGATGCGCCAGCACCCTCTATGGTGCCGTCACGGGCAATGTTGAAGTCCGCAGTAATGCGCTGGTTGCTGCCGTTATATTTGGCGGCAGCCCCGGTCAGACCGGAAAGCGGATACCAAACAGCAAGGCTAAAGCTGGTTGCGCGGCGGGATGAATCATCCGGATCAGGTGTATCGCTGCGCAGAACCCTTACGGCAGCACCGGACGGCAGACCGGTAACGGTCAGGTTGACCTCTGAAGGAAGCTTCCAGCCATTAGCGGTACTGTAAGCGTCCGCGTTAAAACTTTGCGGGACAAAGTTTGCCGCGTCAGCATCCGCAAACGCCGTGCCTGTGTAAGCCGACGGCACGCTGAGCTTGTTCAATACCTCTTCAAAAGAAATACGCGCAAGAACGTAACTGTTACCATTGTTCACAACAGCAACCTTTTTAGTAACCTTCATGCCCGGCTCCCATGTTGGCGGCGGGGTAAACACCTCCAAAATAGAAACGGAACCGTCTGCGATCAGGTCTGTCTCCAAGTGGTTTTTTACTTTTTGACTGGCGGTGAACCACGCGAAGGTGCCGCTTAAAACTGCCGTCATTGCTAAAGCAATGCACAGCACCAAAAGCAGCGGCTTCTTGACTTGAGTTTTCATGTTCTTCCTCTCTCTTTCATCTGTATAAAGATTTTATATAACTTCCTGCCAAGCATCTCTGGTTATATTGGCAGGAAGGTTATACCAAGTTTAGTGCGCTAAGCACAGGCAAACGCTCGCCGCCGCGCTTTCTTTATTGCCTGCGGTGTGCCTTTTAAGTACCACTGCAACGCAAGGAAAAAACCGAGCACTGCGAAAATAGCAATAATGCATGGTTTGGGATTTTCACGGATCCCTTGGAGGAAAGCACCTGCCTTTGGTATAGTGAACACCTTTTTGCCTATCAGCATTGGGTTCTCTCCGTCACCGCGGATAGGCGGGTCAAGGGCGGGGGAACCATCGGCATTAAAGTTGGCGTCGCCGTGGGTCACAAAATATATGCCAGGTACGCCATCAAGCTCATTTTTGATTTCGTATACGCGGTGTGTCAGATAGGCGCGCGAATCTCTCCCCGGAACAAACGTGATGACATCCCCTACTTGGATTTCCGAAGCGTCACACAATTGGACTACAATCATATCACCTTCACGGAATCCGCCGCTGGGTCCATTTGGCCGAGGGGTCATCGAAGGGGTCAGGACGTTATATAAACGATACCCCAAGTAAGACTTTTGGACGTCCTTACTCAACGCGAACATAGCGGCACTTGCAACCAGAAGAATGCATAAGGAATAGAAAACGAGATTCAGTATAGTCGGCAAAAGCTTTTTGAGTCCTGTAGGCATTCGGTTTTGCGCTGGCCCGGCAGCTTTTTCCATGCCAAACTCTTCCAATTCGAGCGGGCTGAATGCCGTGTTTTGTTGGGTGTAACTTTGCGCATTCCGCCATTGTTCTCTTTTTTGTGGAACTGCGGGAGCTTCGGTGAATGCGGTCGGTACCAAAAATAACTCTTCACCTGGAAAGAGTACCTCATCGGAAGGCAAAAAAGGTTCGGACTTAGGCGGAAAAAGCGTTTGCGCACTGAGCGTGAACTCGATTTCCAAATCATCAATATCTGGCACGAAGGTAAACATTTCGTCCACGCTTGCCGGCACAAACGCTGGCTCATTCACATTCGTTTGACAGGAAAACATAATGTCGTCCAAAGACAAACTATCGAATGTTTGCGGTAAAAAATCCATCATGTTTTCCTCCTTTTCCGTTGATTAAAATGGGTTTACTTTGATTTAAACCATTAGCCGGCGCCTTCGCGCAGATTACCGAGCGCATCGCCCGGAGCCGGCGTCATTGTGGGCGATTGAACGGAATAACTGTACTTTGGAATGCCGCCCGCTCCGCTCATCTTGTTTACCGCAAAGGTTCCGGCACCCAACGCCACGCCAAGGCACAATATACAAAAGAGAATAGCGATACCCAGCCGAAGGACATGCCCCTTACCCCATATTGTTGTTTGCTTATACCAGTTCACGTCACCCGGTTCAGGAAAAACGCATTCATCTGATTGTGAAAAAATGCCAACATTTTCCTGTTCTGCTTGAGAAGCAATATCTTCTCGTGATGCATCCGGCAGAAAGTTTTTGGGAGAGTTAGCGTGAAGAATAGAACTTTGCGTATAATTACCAATACTGGTAATATCTGCAAATATATCCTCTTCCTCAGAAAGTTCAGGCATTCTAAACGATTTATTCCTTGGATCAAGCTCTGTAAAGTTTGCAAACAGCTCATCCAAATCAGGTACTTTAACGACCGTAGTCATGTAATCAAACACTGTATTTTCAAAGGACTCTACAGCTGGAAACACCAGATCTTCTGGAGTTGACATGTTTTGATTTTCCATATTTCCCCTCCCGAAAAAAAATAATTACAATCCTATGAGAACGTTCTCCCCGCCTTTGTAGCAGATTATAACCTATGTCATTATAACATTAATATATAACTTAATTAACAATGTATAAATTTTATCACAACGCATCTTATTTTTTGACATAGTTAATTATATATGAAACCCGACCAAATTTCAAGTCTTTTGGCTATATTCTCCAATTAATTGAACCTTGCTCTTTCAAGATTTGAGTAGAATCATTTAAATCAACACAAGATGATTGAATCACAGAAAATTTTCCTAATTTTTCTAGGTCTTTGGATTTTTTCTTAAAGGCTTGTTTTATACGCAAAGTTCTATTCTTTACGCAAGATTAGAACAAAATCATATAATGCTTTGTTAAAGTAGAGGATAATTTAAGATATTGGGCGGTATTACCCTTTGTTTGACCCTTTTAATCTCGTGTTTTATATGGATGTTAACTCAAAAAAACACATGGCTTAATACAATTGCGACATAATTTGACTGTAATTTTACTTTATTGAACATGTTGTTTATATAGTTGTATAGATAAAAACGCATTGCATTACTATGATTCAGTAGTGCTGTTTTGTTATATGTCACAGCGTAACACAGTTGTCATATTGCTTGCGTTGCCATCACTCAAAATGCTGCCACTCATTTTAATTTCAACGTTTAATTGATTACCCCTTGCACTTCCACGCGCTTTCCAATATAATATATGCACACAACAAATTGTACGAGGGATACAGCTATGCTTGAAAAACTCGCCGACATCGAAAAAAAATATGATGCCCTAAACACTGCGGTCTGCAACCCTGAAATGATTGCCGACCGTGCGCGCTA
>JAIRYC010000009.1 GCA_031267965.1 Oscillospiraceae bacterium
CGTTGTAGTGTGCCTTCTCCTCAAACAAATTATATCACAATTAAACGCCGCTTGCTCAGTCCTCTTTCATTACTATTTGTGCTGACGCGTAGCGGCAGAATGGAGATTATCATGAAAAAGCTTGCATGGGGATTCATGCTTTCCGCACTTGCGAACGTGGTTTAATTGCTGTTATCACTGTAGCCATGAATACTTTCATCACATTGATCTTTGTAAGCCTTGTGTTCTTTATATATGCTCCGCCTAAAAAGAGGTGCCAAAGCTGTGGGCGGCGGCCGCAAGGTCGGTTGCCATGCACTGCGCTGGGCGTTCGTCTCATGGGTTGTTGCGGAAGCACTTTCAGTCGTCCTCTCGGTAATCTATCTGCTCACATTCCGTAACGTCCCCATTCCGCACTTCGTTACCCGAGCTTCAAGCTGTTTCGTAATCGTCAGCAAGATCGCCTGCTCGCTGTGTGTGTCCCGTTGCATGAAATACCTTGAGCCGTTGCAGCAAGAGTTGTTGCCGCTAATAATTGCCTGCGAAGATTAAAATATCATAACATAGGAGAACATCATGTCAAACTACAAAATCGGTACACGCACAGTCCTCCAAATCATTGCGGAAATGACATTGGAAGAAAAGGCTGCCTTCCTTGATGGGCATGACTTCTGGCACCTCGAAGCGCTTGAGCGCCTGGAAATCCCCCCTATCATGGTTTGCGACGGCCCCCACGGGCTGCGTAAGCAGTCCGGTTCCGGCGACCAACTGGGGCTTAGCGGCTCCATACCCGCAACCAGTTTTCCCACAGCTTCACTGACAGCGTGTAGCTGGGATAGTGCTTTGCTTGAAGAAATGGGCGCCGCACTGGGTGAGGAGGCCCGCGCCAATGACATTTCCGTTCTGTTGGGACCGGGTGTTAACATGAAGCGTTCACCGTTGTGTGGGCGTAACTTCGAATATTTCAGTGAGGACCCGTACCTTGCCGGCGAGCTGGCGGCGGCTTGGGTGCGCGGTGTACAAAAGCAGGGCGTGGGCGCCTCGCTCAAGCACTATGCCGTCAATAATCAGGAAACACGCCGCCTGCACATTGACGCCGTCGTGGATGAGCGTGCCTTGCGTGAGTTCTATTTGCCTGCGTTCGAGCGTGTTGTCACCGCAGAACAGCCGGCGACTGTCATGAACTCCTATAACAAAATCAATGGGACATATGGCTCCGAGAACTCAACCCTGCAGTTGGATATCCTGCGCGACGACTGGGGATTCCAAGGTCTCGTCGTCAGTGACTGGGGTGCTGTTGCCGACCGCGTCAGCGGGCTCATTGCCGGTAACGACTTGGAAATGCCCTCCTCATTCGGCTTGCGCACCAAGGAGCTTTTGGAGGCCGCCGCAGCCGGAAAACTGGACGAGAAAATCATCAATGAACGCCTGGCCAAGGTGTTGGAGCTAATCGCCAAAAGCATACCAAATCTGCAGCAAAAGTGGGATTATGACCGTACGGCGCACCATGCGCTGGCACGCAAAATCGCCGGACAGAGCATGGTATTGCTTAAAAACGAGAACGGCATCCTCCCACTGAAGCAAAGTGCAAGGATTGCCGTTATTGGCGAGATGGCGAAAGCGCCGCGCTACCAAGGCTCTGGCAGCAGCCAGATTAACCCCGGGAAGCTGGATACCTTCTGCCAAATCCTAGATGAGGCTGGCGTTCCATATACTTATGCACAGGGTTACGAGAAAGTGCGGAGCAAAAAATCTGACCCGTTTGCCCTTATCCCGGAAGCAGCGCAAACGGCAAAAAATGCGGACGTTGTCCTGCTTTTCATCGGCCTTACAGAGGATTACGAGAGCGAAGGCTTTGACCGAAAAACGCTTGATTTGCCCGCGCACCACGATGCCCTTGTGGCGGCGGTGTTGGCGGAAAATCCAAACACGGTGGTTGTCCTCAGCGGCGGCGCACCGGTGGTGTTGCCGTGGTTCACCAAGGTACCTGCCGTGCTCAATGCCTACCTCTCCGGTCAGGCGGGCGCTGGTGCTGTGTGGGATATCCTCACTGGCAAAGTCAATCCCAGCGGTAAGCTCGCTGAAACCTACCCCCTCAGCCTTGCAGAAACAGCCGCCGCCGCTAATTTCCCCGGCAATCCGCTGTCGGTTCAGTACCGTGAAAGCATGTACGTCGGCTACCGCTACTACGATAAAACCGGGCATGCAGTGCAATTCCCATTTGGCTACGGGCTAAGTTACACCACCTTCGAGTACACGGGTCTGCAAGTGGACAAAACCTCGCTGTGTAACACCGACACCCTGTGCGTAACCTGCACCGTCGCCAATACCGGCGCCGTGGATGGCGCGGAGGTAGTCCAGCTCTATGTTGCGAACGATGGCAAGGCTTTTCGTCCGGTGAAGGAACTTAAAAGCTTTGCAAAAATTTTCCTCAAGGCTGGTGAGAGCCGTGAGCTAAAGTTTGAGCTGGACAAGCGTGCCTTTGCCATATGGGATATTGCCGCAAAAGAGTGGCGCGTGCCGTCGGGAGAATATACCGTGCAAGTCGGTACAAGCAGCGCAGATATTCGCCTGATACAGCCCGTCATCATCAACAGCGCGAGCGAGCCGGTCGCAGTTGGTGTGCCTGAAATTTACAAAACCGGTGATCCCGCAAAGGTTAGTGAGGCCGACTTCACAGCACTCGTTGGCCGTGAGTTGCCACCCACCCATAAGCTACCGGGCGAAGCAATTACTTTGGACGACACCTTCGAGCTTGCCGCGCATACCAAGTGGGGCGGGCGGCTTTACCGTCTTATCCGGCGCGTGACCAGAAACGTACTCATGGGCGAAATGATTTTTGCGGAAGCCACCACGCGCCCTATCTATCGCCTCGTTTACCTCAGCGGCGGGCTGTTTACGTATGATATGGCGGAGGGCCTGGTGCAAATCCTCAACGGCAAACGCGTCGGTAATGGATTCTGGAAAATCATGAGAGGCCTGCCGCACCTGCTGCTGAATGTCAAAAAGGTGCTTGCGCTCGCGTTTTAACGCATAAAACAAAAGCCGAACGAGCTTGTTTCTCGTTCGGCTCTTACTATTCACGGCACAATAAGCCTAATCTTTGGCAAGGGCATTGCTGTGATATTGATTATGCCACATAATAGGGGTTGGGCTTGAACAGGAGCGAAATTATGTCAATCAGCCACCCTATGCAAAACAATCCGCCGGTAAAAAGGTAAAGAATACCCATTCCTGTTTTGCCTTCGTAGAACTTGTGTGCGCCCAAGCCGCCAAGGAACAAGCAAAGGCACCAGGCAACCCACTTGTTCTTTGCGTTTAGCCCTGGGATGCCACCAGCAACATTGGTGTTTGTGTTTGCGTTGTTGATGACAATTTGTGGTTGCTGTTGGGTTTGCTGTTGTTGCATGTTTGCCGTCGGTACACCGCAGTGTACGCAGACCGCAGCCGCGTCGTCGATTTCTTTGCCGCATTTGTTGCAGAACATGTGATTTCCCCCGTTTTTGTATTTTGTCGACTTTTATCAATTTATTATATCAGGGAGTTTAGAAAAAATAATTCTGAAAAAAGAAAAATAGAGTCTTTTTGCTCAAAAAATGTAAAAAAGAATTCCTTGCGCTTGCAAAATCCCCGAATTTTGTTTATAATTCTCTTATAGAATGCTTCTAAACTCGAAGGGAGTCAACATGCCCCGTGACGAATACCCCATTTACCTTTTCCATCAAGGCAATAACTCGCATAGCCACGATTTGCTCGGGGCACACCGCGCTGAGGATAACCTCGTTGCGTTCCGCGTTTGGGCGCCGCAAGCCCGCGAGGTCTATGTCGTGGGTGATTTTTGCGGCTGGGAGCATGGTATCCCAATGGAGAAAATCAGCAAAAACGGGCTGTGGGAAGCCACCGCCGATAACGTTGGGCAGTATGACGCTTATAAGTACCGCATTTTGGGTGCGGACGGCAAATGGATGCTCAAATCGGATCCATATGCGGCGCACTGCGAAACGCGTCCCGGTACCGCCAGCAAAATCTATGATTTCCCTGACTTTAAATGGACCGACAACGCATGGTTGCGTAAACGCACGAGCGGCAGTCCCTATGCCGCCCCTGTGAATATCTACGAGGTGCACCTCGGCTCTTGGCGCGTACATGAGGATGGCAGCCCGCTCACTTACCGTGAGTTGGCGGACGGGCTTGCGGAGTATTTGCGCGAAATGAACTACACGCACCTAGAGTTGATGCCCATCTCGGAATACCCGTTTGACGGCAGCTGGGGCTATCAGGTCACAGGCTATTTTGCGCCAACCAGCCGCTATGGCACGCCTGAGGATTTCATGTACTTCGTCAATCGGCTGCACAGTGCCGGTATTGGCGTGATTTTAGACTGGGTTCCCGCGCACTTCCCCAAAGACGCCTACGGGCTTGCATTGTTTGATGGCAGCGTCTGCTACGAATACCCTGACCGACAGCGCGGCGAGCACCTGGCGTGGGGCACAAAGGTCTTTGACTACGGGCGGCCGGAGGTGCAAAGCTTCCTCATCTCCTCGGCATTGCAGTGGTTTGAGCGTTATCATGTTGACGGCCTGCGTGTAGACGCCGTAGCAAGTATGCTCTACCTTGACTATGGCCGTGAGGACGGCGAGTGGCGTGCAAATATACACGGCGGGCGTGAGAATCTGGAGGCGGTCTCTTTCCTTAAAAAGCTGAACACCGCAGTCTTTCGCGAATTTCCCGGCACAATGATGATTGCCGAAGAAAGCACTGCTTGGCCGCTCGTTTCCAAGCCTGTCGATGCGGGCGGGCTTGGCTTTAACTTCAAGTGGAACATGGGCTGGATGAACGATTGCCTGCGCTATTTTTCGCTGGACGGTTATTTCCGCCGCTTTAATCACGACGCACTGACTTTTTCGTTTTTCTATGCGTTTAGCGAGAATTTTGTCCTCCCAATTTCCCACGATGAGGTTGTGCATGGCAAATGCTCACTCATACAGAAAATGCCCGGCAATTACGAGGAAAAATTTGCAGGTGTGCGGGCGTTCCTCGGCTATATGACCGCGCACCCGGGCAAAAAGCTGATGTTTATGGGTCAGGAGTTTGGTCAGTTCATTGAATGGGACTACCAAAAACCGCTGGATTGGCTCCTGCTGGATTTTGAGGCTCATAGCCAACTGCGCAAGTATGTAAAAGCGCT
This sequence comes from Oscillospiraceae bacterium, assembly GCA_031267965.1. Lineage (GTDB taxonomy): Bacteria > Bacillota > Clostridia > Oscillospirales > Acutalibacteraceae > WRKY01. The sequence continues at coordinate 5,168 of JAIRYC010000009.1, forward strand.
CAATGCTTTTTATATTAAAAACGCGCCGCTCTGGCAGATTGACTACGGCTGGGAAGGCTTTTCTTGGCTCGTCAGTGACGACCAGCATAACAGCGTGCTTGCCTTCCGCCGCATTGACGAAGCTGGCGAGGAGCTTATATGTATCTGCAACCTGACCTCGGTTTTGCGCAAAAGCTATAGGCTCGGCGTGCCGCGCAACGGACTGTACCGCGTGGTGTTTACTTCTGATAAGCTGGAGTTTGGCGGAATAGGCCAAGGTACGGTCGATAGCGTGCGCGCAGAAGCCGTACCCATGCATGGGCATGAGCAGAGCATTGCTCTGGACTTAGCCGGAAATAGCGTGGTTTTCCTAAAACGCCGCAAGGGCAGGGGAGAGGTCGCCGCCGTTGTGTTGTAAACTGGGATAGAACCCGAAAGGGAATAAATCGCATGTGGCGGCTGCAGCCTTGGTAAAATTGGAGAGCAATATGTCCTTGAAATCATGACCGGTGCTTGCAACGCCCCCGAATATTATGCTATAACGCAGAAAGAGTTTGATACACAAAAGCAATGGATTGATAATGGAGATAAGATTGGGGGAATCTGTTACCATGAAGTCATCGCGTCACCTTGCGAAGCCCCCCCGAAATTTGCCTTATTGCTCTGTCGCAAGTATGGCACAGTGGAATTATTAGGGCAACGGGACAACATTTGTTTGCGGTAATGGATGACTATGGCGGGGAACGCACGTTCTGCCCAATTTCCAAATGTGAGGATAAACACTATAGAAAATGGTACGCCAACAACCGTAAAATCAAAAAATCACCAAACGCCCCAAAATATTTTTATCCCTTATTTGGACTTAGCAGGCCTGCTTTGAGCCGGCGTTTTTTTATTTTGTACATGCACCCTTGACAAACAGTCCGCTTTGGGGTATAATACCAATTAGCACTCGCCAAAAGTGACTGCTAATTGTCTGGCACTCCATCTTGAAAAGGAGGTACCAATGCTCACAGAACGCCAGAAAGTAATTCTCGGCGCGGTTGTGGAGCGTTATATCCGCACAGGCGAGCCTGTCGGTTCCGCCGTAATTTTGCCGGCGCTCGGTATGCACGTTTCTTCCGCCACAGTCCGCAGCGAAATGGCGGAGTTATCCGCGCAAGGCTATCTTGAGCAGCCGCATACCTCCGCTGGGCGCGTGCCGTCTACTCTGGGCTACCGCTACTACGTCGATTGTCTGATGCATGAGCGTGAGGCGGACGGAGCCTTCCGGCGTTTCTTCGCCCAGCTTTCGCACTCGTCGCATGATCCGGCACGCCTGTTGGAAAACGCCGTAACCGTGCTGGCGGATATTACACGCTGCGCCGCAGTCAGTGCACTGCCCCCTGGCGAGGACGCGCGGCTTTCCCGCGTGGAGTTGGTACCGCTGGGCGATAGCACTGCGTTGTTGGTTTTGTTGACGGACGGCGGCGTGGTCAAAAATCGCCTGCTGCATCTTGATTTTCCACCCACGCCGGATCTGCTGAAAACCTTCGGCAGTCTTAGTGCAAAGGCGCTTTGCGGCAAACCGATGGCGGATTTCTCCCCGGCGTATTTGCAAGGACTGTCTGCTTCACTGGACGCAAATGGGCTTGAACTCCTGCCCGTACTTGCTGATTTTGCCGAGCTTGCACGTGAAGCCTCACAAACGCGCGTTGCGGTGGAAGGTCAGGTGCACCTGTTGAAGCACAAGGAATTGTCCGGCAACCTGACCGAAATCCTCGCACTGTTGCGCGAAGGGAATAAGCTCCGCGAACTTTCGAGCAGTGAACCGGGTTCAGTTGCTGTGCGAATCGGCGAGGAGAGTGGCACCTCCGCACTGGATAACACTGGTCTGATCCTCGCAAAGTACCATGTGGGCGGTCAGGAAGGCACACTGGGTATCGTTGGCTCCACGCGCATTGATTACGCGCGGCTAATCCCGGGCGTGCGCTATCTCTCCCAATTATTAGGAGAACTGCTCGGCAATTCATAACGATGGAGGGACATAACTTTGGCTAAAGAACCAATCGCACAAGAACCGTTGGAGGATACTCTGGAGGTGCCGGAGGAGGAAAATCTTCCACCCGAAGAAGCTTTTCAGGCAGAATTAAAGGCCCAAAAGGAGCAATATCTGCGCCTTGCTGCGGAGTATGATAATTACCGCAAGCGCAGCGCAAAAGAGCGTGAATTCCTTTCGTGCCTGATAAAGGGCGACACAGTTGCAGAATTGTTGCCTGTTGCAGATAACCTCGCCCGCGCGCTGGCAGCAGAAGGCTCCGAGGATGATTTGCGCAAAGGGCTTGAACTGACCATGACACAGCTTTCCGCTTCTTTTGAGAAGTTGGGCGTTGCCGCTTTTGGTGAGCCGGGCGACCTGTTCGACCCGAATCTGCACAATGCCGTGTTGCACATCGAATCTGATGATTTTGGCGAGAACACAGTGGCGGCGGTCTTCCAGCAAGGCTATAGGCTTGCTGACACAATTATCCGCCACGCAACAGTGCAGGTGGCGAATTAACTTGCTTTTAACACAATAAAAATAAATGAACACGAGTAAAAGGAGAACTTATCATGGCAAAAATTATCGGAATTGACCTTGGTACAACAAATTCCTGCGTCGCGGTTATTGAAGGCGGCGAGTCCGTCGTTATCGCCAACGCAGAGGGCGCGCGCACAACCCCGTCCGTTGTGGCCTTCGGCAAGGACGGCGAGCGTATGGTCGGTCAGGTCGCAAAGCGTCAGGCAATCACAAACCCGGATCGCACCGTGGCGTCCATCAAACGCCAAATGGGCAGTGCGTACCGCGTTTCCGTCGACGACAAAAAGTACACTCCGCAGGAAATTTCCGCAATGATTCTCGCAAAGCTCAAAGCGGACGCCGAGGCATATCTTGGCGATCGCGTGACCGAGGCTGTTATCACCGTTCCGGCGTATTTCACTGACGCGCAGCGTCAAGCCACTAAGGACGCTGGGCAGATTGCGGGTATGGAGGTTAAGCGCATTATCAATGAGCCGACCGCCGCTGCGCTTGCCTATGGTATCGACAAGGAAGAAGATCAGGTCGTTATGGTTTATGACCTCGGTGGCGGCACATTCGACGTTTCCGTCATCGAAATGGGTGGCGATATCCAAAAAGTGCTCTCTACTGCGGGCAACAACCGTTTGGGCGGCGACGACTTTGACCAGCGTGTTATTAATTGGATGGCGGCTGAGTTCCAGCGCGATCAGGGCATTGACCTGCGCGGCGACAAAATGGCTATGCAACGCTTGAAAGAGGCTGCTGAGAAGGCTAAAATTGAGCTTTCCGGCGTGACGACCTCCAACATTAGCCTGCCATTTATCACCGCAGACGCAACCGGGCCTAAGCACTTGGAGTTGACGCTAACCCGTGCAAAATTTAACGAGTTAACCGCCGAGCTCGTTGAAGCGACAATGGGTCCCGTGCGTCAGGCTCTGGCAGATTCTGGTAAAAACACCAGCCAAATCAACAAAGTACTGCTTGTCGGCGGCTCAACCCGTATTCCCGCCGTGCAGGACGCAGTCAAAAAATATATGGGGCAAGACCCATTCAAAGGCATTAACCCCGATGAATGTGTTGCAATCGGTGCCGCGCTGCAGGCCGGCGTGCTCGGCGGCGACGTACAGGGGCTGTTGCTGCTGGATGTTACGCCGCTGTCGCTTGGTATAGAAACCGAAGGCGGCGTTTGCACCTCAATGATTGAGCGAAACACCACGATCCCTGTCAAAAAAAGTCAGGTTTTTAGCACCGCCAGTGATAATCAGCCAAGCGTTGAAGTACACGTCTTACAAGGCGAACGTCAGTTTGCGCGCGATAACAAAACCTTGGGCGTGTTCCATCTGGATGGTATTCTGCCCGCGCGTCGCGGTGTTCCGCAAATTGAGGTAACGTTTGACATTGACGCGAACGGTATTGTGCACGTTTCTGCAAAGGATAAAGGCACGGGTAAGGAACAGACGATTTCCATCACCGCCAGCACAAACATGAGCAAAGACGACATTGAAAAGGCGGTTGCAGATGCGGAGCGCTTTGCCGATGAAGACAAGAAGCGCAAGGAAGAGATTGATCTGCGCAATAATGCCGACCAGCTTGTCTACCAGACCGAGCGTCTCGTTGGCGAAAACTCTGATAAGTTCGAAGAGGATGACAAGAAGGCGCTGGAGACCATGTCGGACGGTGTGAAGGAAGCGCTTAAAGGCGAGGATAACAACCTTATCAAGTCTAAGATGGAGGAGTTGACGCAGAAGTTCTATGAAATCAGCGCCAAAATCTATCAGGCTAACGCGCCGCAGGAAGGCGAACCCCCATTTCCCGGCGCGGATCCGGCTGCTGATGCGCCGGACTTTGAGGAAACAGAGTTTACCGAGGAATAAGTTACGTTTTGGTTGGGGTACGGAGCGCCGTGTCCCAACCCTGCATCGCACTGCAAAGGTCGCTGCAACGATTAAGCCAAAAGGAGCCGCATCTTGCCCAGCAAAAAAGATTTTTACGATGTACTTGGCGTCGGCAAAGGATCGTCTGCTGAGGACATCAAAAAAGCCTACCGCCAAAAGGCAAAAGAGTGCCATCCCGACCTGCACCCCGACGACCCTAGCGCCGTTCAAAAGATGCAAGAGATCAACGAGGCATATGAGGTACTCTCCGACGATAATAAAAAGGCACGCTACGACCAATTTGGTCATGCGGGCGTTGACCCCAACGCAGGAGGATTCCCCGGCGGGGGGTTTGGAGGTTTCGGAGGCTTTGGCGGTGAGGAGATTGACTTGGGAGATATCCTCGGCTCATTCTTCGGCGGACAGACGACACGCCGCAGCCCAATGGCCCCGCACCGTGGCGAGGACGTGCAAGTTCGCGTGAACCTCAGTTTTATTGAAGCAGCAAAAGGCTGTAAAAAGACCGTCACCTATAAGCGCGTTGAAAACTGTCCGGAGTGCTCCGGCTCCGGTGCGGCAAAGGGCACGACTCCGCAAACTTGTAAACAATGCGGGGGGCGTGGGATCGTCAGCGTCACCAAAACAATGCTCGGCATGAATATGCGCTCCGAGCAACCATGTCCCGCGTGTCGTGGACGCGGCAAAACGATTGCTAACCCGTGCCACACTTGTAAAGGCAGCGGTCAGGTGCCCAAAAGCGTGACCACCGAGATTGATATCCCCGCCGGCATTGACGATCGCCAGGTTATGAGCGTACGTGGCGGCGGCAACGCGGGCGCAAATGGTGGACAGCCTGGTTCCCTGCGAGTGGTTGTGGCAGTTCAGCAAGATGTGTTTTTTGAGCGCGATGGCTTCAATATTTGGTGTGAATACCCGATCAGTTATGCAACCGCCGCGCTTGGCGGTAAAGCCCAGGTACCGACGATTGACGGCACGGCCGCTTTCGATATCCCCGCCGGGACGCAGCCGGGAAAGGTTTTTTCGCTCAAGGGAAAGGGAGTTCCGGTACTCAACGGTCGTGGACGCGGCGACCAATTTATACGTATTTCAATCGCAGTGCCGGAGCACTTGAATCAGAGACAGAAGGAACTGCTTCGTGCCTTCGAGACAACTTTTGGAGATTATTCCTCCGTTGATGAAGGCAAGAGCGGCTTCTTCGGCAAAAAGAAGTAACTTAAAAGCGGACGGGCAATGTGCCGTCCGCTTTTTTAATAAGGAGTGTCCTGCTAAAGCATCCAATCATATATTCTCCGGTCGGACGCTTGTCATAACCAGTGAGGTCTACCGAGAAAAAATAGCCGGACTGCGATGGTGCGTCATGGAATGCATCAAGTCAGTCAAAAAGGTTTTCCTGCTGCGCCGCTGATGTTGAATCTCTTCAGTAATTTTTACTGGTATGCTAAGACCGATCGGCATACCAGCAGCGCAGAGTAGCTCTATTCAACGCCTGCGAGAATGAAAAAAATGCCGAAAGCAGTTCTTTATCGTTTTCAAAAACTTCTGTGAGACATCGCACTTTCCTGTATGGCACGATATGTAGCCGCTTAACACTTTGCGCCAATATCCCGCCGGTAATGCACGCCCTCAAACGCAATCCCTTCCACAGCGCTGTACGCCCTCTCCAGTGCCTGCGCAAGCGTGCCGCCCATACCCGTCACACCCAACACACGCCCACCATTCGTGACAAAGCGTCCGTCCTCATATGCTGTTCCCGCATGGAAAACCTCCGCATTGTCTGCCTGTCCGTCGGCGTCCAGCCCGGAGATGACCTTACCTTTCTCGTATGCCTCCGGATATCCGCCGCTAGCAAGAACCACACACGCCGCGTGTGCGTTCTTCCATTTTATATCAATATCTGCCAAGCGACTGTCAACAACAGCATCCACAATGTCTGCCAGCGGCGTATCAAGTAACGGCAAAACGACCTGCGTTTCCGGGTCGCCAAAACGTGCGTTATACTCGATTACCTTGGGACCGTTCGGCGTCAGTATCAGCCCAAAATAAAGACACCCAGCAAAAGGACAGCCCTCCGCCTGCATCGCGCGTAACGTCGGCAAAAAGATTTTTTCCATGCATTCAGCCGCAATTTCGGGCGTGTAGTGCGGATTCGGCGCAACCGTCCCCATGCCGCCCGTGTTCAGTCCTTTGTCGCCGTCCAAGGCACGCTTGTGGTCCATGCTGGATATCATGTGTACCAGCGTTTTGCCGTCCGTGAACGCCAGCACGCTCACCTCCGGGCCCGTAAGGAATTCCTCCACCACAACGCGTCGCCCGGATTGGCCGAATTTGCCTTCCTCCAGTATGGCGCGCAACGCGGCCTTAGCCTCAGCCAAATCCTGCGCAATCACCACACCTTTGCCCAGCGCCAGCCCGTCAGCTTTTATCACGCTTGGAAAAGTTCCTTGCGCCCGAATATAGGCCAGTGCATCCGCCGTGACCTCAAACACGGCATATTCGGCAGTTGGAATGCTATATTTTTCCATCAATCTCTTAGAGAACACTTTACTTGCTTCAATCCGTGCCGCCGCCTTTGAGGGGCCGAATGCGCGAATTCCGTTCTTCTGCATCAAATCCACCATACCGAGAGCCAAAGGGTCGTCCGGTGCGACAAAAACCAAATCAACATCTTCACGCTGAGCCAGTTTTAGCATACCGGGTAAATCCGTTGCAGGAACAGGGAAACACTCTGCGTCACGTGATGCGCCACCGTTGCCGGGCGCGCAAAGTATGCGCGTCACGCGAGGGCTTTCTTTCAATTTGCGGATCAGCGCATGTTCGCGTCCGCCTGAACCAACCATCAAAATTGTCATTTAGCATCTCCTTACAAGCACAGTGCCGATATTATTTTAAATCAATGATTCCCTGCTCTTGTCAATCGGCGCAAAGCACACGTTACCAAGCACTCCTTCCAGAGCCTCCATGTCGTTGTTAAATTTGTATTGCAACTCCGTGCCAGTCAGCGGCACAATTTGGTAGAACATAACGTGGTCACCGTTTGGCAGTGTGCATGTCAATCCTTCGACGTCAAAGCGCTCCGGATAGCAAATTGCCGCCGCGCACAGCTTGGTGTCATCCGCATAAGGCTCCGGTTCCTCGGCATTGGCAAGCGTGTGCCCCCAGCCCAACTAAGTTTGGCAGTTTATCGGCAGGCGCGCTGTGCTTTTCAACAAGCGAAATACCCAGTAGTTGCGCTCGTCGTCAAGGTCGGAAAAATTCCAGTCGGCTGGCAGCAGAATCATATACTCCGCCCGCCGCGGCACTTTTTCCCGCCGCTCCTCTGGGACGTCCATACGGTATGCTCCCGCGCCGACCGTGCACAGCGTATAAAAATCCCGCCCATCCTCCGGCGGAATGACTGCAATGTCGCAGTGGATGTCCGGCGATACCAGCTCGTGGTAGTAGCTCTTTACCTCGCCAAAATATTGCGTCAAATGCGTCTCAATCGTTTCCATCTCCGCTGAGGAATAGAGAAATGACGAGTCCTTGTGTGTGTTGTTTTTTGCTTCCTTACTGTCTTTTTTGAAAAAATTGAGCATGGTGAAAGCTCCTCTTAACCGAATAGTTTTTTCAGCAGCCCGCCGCGTTTGCCGCCACCGGTACTACCGCCGCCCGGCAGCGCAAAGCCATCGCGCAGCTCCGATTCCATGCGAACAAAAACTTCCTCCGGCACGTTGACCATCGAAACTTTTTTCCGCACACCCTGCATCAGGAACGGCATAAGCTCGCTGACCGACTGTGCCTGCGAAAGCTCTGGCGCGCGCGTAACCACGTCGTTTTTCCAAGTGATCAATACCAGCGAGCCTAAAATATGCATGAACAACCCGCCGTTTGTCTGCCCACTGTATGGCAGAACGTACTCGTCAAAAAAGTCCTTCTTGGTTCGCGTCAGCCATGACGCCGCGATCAGCCGGTCTAGCATATTCTTGACTGCTGGCAGATCTGTGCCCATCAAGCCAACTGCCTTTTTTACCTGCGCCAAAGTGTAGTCCTCCGCACTCTGGTAGTTAAAATGCTGGATTTTCTCGTTTTCCAGCGGCGGACGCAGCAGAATAAATCGGTTTCCGCTAAAATCGCGCACAACGCGTTGCTTTCGGCGGCTCAAAAGATAAAGCAAAAACTGCTGATGATCGAAAAAACCGTAGTCCGTGTACATCACGCGCGGTTCCAACGTACGCAGCACGTCGTAAAATTCCTTCATCTCAATGCGCTCAAGGTTGTTTTTTTCCTTCAGCCAAATGAGTACATTCTCAGTGAAGGTTTCCAGCGTCTTTAAGTTCAGGATCTTTGGAATCGCCGTAAAGCCCGCAAAATCGCAGTGGCTTTTGGGCGGTGAGGTCGCTTCGCGGGATTTGGGTGCAGTGGCGCGCACCGTTGTCTGAGGACTGCGCGCAACCGTTGCGCCACTGTTGGATGCCGGCAGGGGGGAGCGGGACGCCGCTGGCGTCTCAGCCACAATTACACGGCGCATCCCCTTAGACTTGATTGTGTACGCAGTCTTTTCAAACAACGGCCCAAGCAGATCCGCGAGCTTTGCCCCAGTGAGTTTGCGATAGCTAGCCATTGGAAATTTAGCGCACAGTGCCTCCTGCAAAGCCGAAAGCCGCAGTGGTTCCTTGCCCACCTTCTTCACCTGTTCCAGCACAAATGCCCACAGTTCACGCTCAGAGGGAGCGGTTGGCTCTTGCGGAGTGCGTGCCTCCTGTGAGGCAGATGACTTGGCTTGTGTTGCGGTCGGACGAAAATGCGGAGCAGTGACCGCCGCTCTCTGCGGAGGTGATGGCGGTAAATCTGTGCGCAGTTTGGTGTTCAGCGTCACAGAAACGTCGCAACTCTCGCGCAGTACGTGCGAGAACGAATCCCCAAATCCCACACAGACTACTTTCTTTAGTCCAAAACGTAGCTTTTCGGCAAGCAGCGAATAACAGCCGTCGCCTGAAACAATAACAAAAGTGTCAACGTGTGGTGTGTCATAAAATAACGCAAGCGCGTCAAGCGAGAGTTGAATATCCGCAAGGTTTTTCTGGCGCTGTTCGTAGTTGAACGCCTTGGTGTGGAGTGCCTGAATTCCCAAACTGGGCAAGAGGTGCTTGATTGAGTCATATTTTGCATTGCTCCAGTTTGCATAAGCAAAGGCGGCGATGATGTTCAGTTCATTTTTTTCTACCTGGATTGACTTGACTTCCTGTACAATACGCTTGAAGTCAATCTCGTAACGGAACCCTTCGCCGCCCACGAGGTTTTCCATATCATAGAAAACCGCAGTGACGATTTTAGGCATAATTTGTTCCTTTCATGATTAAATGTTTGTAATGCACATCATTGTGTGCCTAAAAAATATACAAATAAAGTATATTGTGTGGTCGGCAGAAAACTTGCCAACCTTGTGCAATGATGAACAAGGCTCCTCACTGCGCGTCCTAATTAGTGCTTAAAATGCCTGACGTTTGTGAACAGCATTGCGATGCCGTCCTCATTACACTTGGCAATTGAGTCCGCGTCGCGAATTGAGCCACCCGGCTGAATAATGGCGGTAATGCCCGCCGCTGCCGCCGCCGTGACACAGTCGTCAAACGGAAAGAAAGCATCGCTTGCCAACACGCTGCCCGCCGCATCCCCGCCGGCATAGCGGATTGCCAGCTCCAGCGCGGTAATGCGGTTTGTTTGCCCAGGGCCAATGCCCGTGGTGCGGTTGCCTTTTGCAAGCACAATTGCGTTGGATTTTGTGTGCTTTACCACTTTCCATGCAAACAGTAGATTCGCCTTTTCCTTATCGGTCGGTGCGCGCTCAGTAACGCAATCCAACTCCGATTCGGCTAGCCCGGCAGTGTCCAGATCTTGGATTAAAAGGCCGCCCGTTATGCGCTTCATATCCCATGCACCCTTAGGATTCGGCTCTGCAAGCGCGGGCAGCTCCAGCAAACGGATATTCGGCTTTTTGGTCAAAATTTCCAGTGCCTCTGTCTCAAATGACGGCGCAATAATAATCTCCAAGAACGTCTTGCTGAGTTCCTCCGCAGTTACCTTGTCAACCGCGCGATTGAGTGCGATTATCCCGCCAAAAATGCTTACCGGATCCGCATTATAAGCGTTTATATACGCCTCAAAAATTGTGCCGCCTACGCCTACGCCGCAGGGGTTTGCGTGCTTGACGGCCACCGCCGTGGGCTGATCAAAGCCAAATTCCTTTAGGCAGTCTAATGCGCCGTTTGCGTCGTTGATATTGTTGTAGCTCAGTTCTTTGCCGTGTAGCTGGCGCGCCATGGGGAGGGTGTTGGGCAGTGCACCAGCCTCCTTGTAAAATGCCGCCGCCTGATGTGGATTCTCTCCGTACCGCATGGACTGCACGCGCTCGTATGGCAGTGCAAGCACCTCTGGCAGAGCGCTTTCCCAGCGCTGAGCGCGCAGATAATTGTTAATCAACGCATCATAATGTGACGTGTGCTCGAAAACCTTGCCGCAAAGCTCAAATTTCGTTTCGCGCGTGACCTCGCCCCAAGCTTTTAACTCTTCCAGTACCTTCTCGTAGTCCGCCGGATTAACAATAACTGCCACATCCTGCCAATTTTTCGCCGCTGCCCGGAGCATGGTTGGTCCACCAATGTCGATGTTCTCAATGCATTCTTCAAGGCTCACGCCCGTTTTTTTGATTGTCGCCGCAAAGGGATAAAGATTCACTGCAACTACGTCAATTGGCTCAATGCCAAGCTCAGCAATGCGTTTCATGTGTGTGGAGTTGGCACGCATTGCCAGCAGGCCGCCGTGAATAGCCGGGTGCAGTGTCTTCACACGGCCGTCAAGGCACTCAGGAAAGCCCGTAACATCACTGACCTCAATGCATGGCAAACCTACCTCTGTCAACGCGTGGTGTGTGCCCCCGGTGGAAAGCAGCTCAAAATCCAAGGCTAGCAAACCTTTTGCAAAGTCTACCACACCCGTTTTGTCAAATACGCTCAATATTGCGCGCTTTTTCATAGTGTACTCCTTATTCTTTATTCTGCAGGATAATAAAGGCCAAGCCTGCAAGGAGAAATTACCAATAATTCCCTATCGCATTACATTTTACGTGACAGCTCCGCCACAACCTCCGGCAGAATCACCCATTCTGCCTGCTCCATCACACGTTTTTGCAGACTTTCCGCCGTGTCGCCCGGCAATACCGCTACTGCCTTCTGCGCAAGTATTTCGCCGCCATCAGGGATCTCGTTCACATAATGCACCGTTGCTCCTGTGATTTTTACGCCGCGTGCCAGCGCCGCCTCGTGAGGGCGCAAGCCGTACATGCCACAGCCGCAAAATGATGGAATCAGCGCAGGGTGTATGTTGATTATCCTGCCAGCATAACGATGCACAACCATGTCGCCTAAAATGGAAAGATACCCCGCAAGCACAATCAAGTCCGGTGCGGTTTTCTTCAATGCCTCAAGGAGAGTCAATTCCCATACGACGCTGTCCGTAAAATCCTTCCGGCAAACAACCTGTGCAGGCACACTGTACTTTGTCGCCCGTTCTAGCGCATATACCCCTGACCTACTGGCAATCACCGCCGTAATTTTTGCAGAGCCAAGCCTGCCTGCGTCCTGCGCATCCAGTAACGCCTGCAAATTACTGCCGCCGCCGCTGACCAAAACCGTTACTCGCATATGTCAACACCGCGTTCGCCCTGCGCAACCTCGCCAATCACGTAAGCCTTCTCGCCTGCGGCCTTCAGTGCCGTAATCACCTTGTCCGTGTCAGCCTTGTCCGCCGCAAGCACCAGCCCAAGCCCCATGTTAAAGGTATTGTACATGTCACGCTCAGGGATGTTCCCGTTCTGTATGATGGCAAAAATCGGTAGCTTCGGCAATGTAGATTTCTCCAGCCGTGCGCGCAAACCCTCCGGCAGCATGCGCGGAATATTCTCGTAAAATCCGCCGCCAGTGATATGCGAAATGCCGTGTGGGCGCACAATCCCAAACAAGCTCTGCAATGCTTTCACGTAAATTTTCGTTGGCGTTAGCAACTCCTCGCCGAGCGTTTTGCCAAGGTCGTCCACGTGGAGCGCCAGCCGCTCCGGTTTGATGTTAAGCGCCTTGCGGATGAGCGCAAAACCGTTGGAATGCACCCCGGACGACTCAACGCCAATCAACGCATCGCCTTCGCGAACCTGTGTGCAGTCTATCAGTGCGGACTTGTCCGCTATGCCGACGCAAAAGCCCGCTACATCGTATTCGCCGTTTGCGTAGATGCCCGGCATCTCGGCTGTTTCGCCGCCAATGAGCGCACAGCCCGCCTGTACGCAGCCTTCCGCAATCCCGCCGACAATCGCGGCGACATTCTCAGGCACGTTCTTCGCCACCGCAATATAGTCCAGAAAAAACAAAGGCTTTGCGCCCGAGCACGCCACATCATTTGCACACATTGCCACGCAGTCAATGCCGATTGTGTCGTGCTTGTTAAGTGCAAACGCAATTTTGAGCTTGGTGCCCACGCCGTCCGTTCCGCTAACCAGCACAGGCTCACTTATGCCCGTCAAGTCCGGTGCGAACATGCCGCCAAAGCCACCTAAGCCTCCCAGCACACCGGGAATATTCGTCCGCGCCACATGAGATTTCATCAGTTCAACCGCGCGGTACCCGGCAGTCACGTCCACGCCGGCATGTTTGTAGGATTGGGAAAAGTTTTCCATTGTTGCTCCTGATTTATGTGTATAATAATCAATCTCGTACGAAATAGACTTATAGAAGCGAGCGTTGCGAACCCGTCGAGGAAAAGGTTTATTCATTAGCGCACTGACAGTACGCACGCCCATATAATACCTGTCTTTAGTGTCTTTAATATCACGTAGGTTGACGTTGATCGTTCACACCACCGGCATTGCGTAAATATCATCTTCAATTTCTGTGGGCGGCGCCACAGGATATTCTCCCGTGAAGCATGCCGTGCAGCAACTGTCGCCACCAATTACCTTCAGCAATCCTTCCAGTGAGAGAAAACCAACAGAGTCCGCGCCCAAATGTGCAGCAATATCCTCAAGCGGCACCTGATTCGCAAGCAGAGTCTCCGGGTTGGAGATGTCGGTGCCGTAATAGCACGTGCGACGGAAAGGTGGGCATGTCACGCGATAATGAACTGAGCGCGCCCCAGCCTTGTGTAGCAACGACACAATGCGCCCCGCTGTCACACCACGCACGATGGAATCGTCAACCAGCACAACACGTTTGCCCTTAACCGCCGCACGTATTGGATTGAGTTTGATTGCCACTGCGATTTCTCGCTCCTTAGCCGTGCCCTGAAAGAACGCCCGACCAACATAGCGGTTCTTGATAAAACCGGTTTCATAAGGGATTCCGCTGGCTCTTGCATAACCTATCGCCGCATCAATGCCGCTGTCTGGTACGCCGACGACGCAGTCCGCTTCCACGGGGAATTCTTCCGCAAGGCGAACGCCCGCCGCCGCGCGCAGTGTGTGTACGCCAACTCCGTCTACAAACGAGTCCGGGCGTGCAAAATACGCGTACTCAAACAGGCAAAGTGATTTTTGGCCGCCGCAGTTAACCCGCTTGCTCGTTAAACCAAGCTTGCCCATGACCACAACTTCGCCCGGCTCAACATCTCGCAGAAATGTTCCGCCAATTCCCGTAATCGCGCAGCTTTCACTTGCAACCAGCCATGTCTCGCCCAGCCGGCCAATGCACAGCGGACGGAACCCGTAGGGGTCACGTGCGGCAATCAGCTTTTCCGGACTGAGCATTACGCAAGAATATGCTCCGCACAAACGCCCCATCGCTTGCACCAGCGCGTCTTCAATGTTCTCCGTGCCAAGCCGTGCGCGCGCCGTCAGTGAGCCGATCAGTTCTGCATCCGTGCCCGTTTGAAAAACCGAACCTTGCGCCGTGAGTCCTCTTCGCAAATCTACCGCGTTCGTCAAACCACCGTTGTTTGCAATCGCGATTGCGCCCTTTGCATAGCGCATGACCAGCGGCTGTATGTTTTCAGGCTCCGCCGAGCGCACAGGGGAGTGCCGCACATGACCAATTCCGCTAATCCCGTTGCCACACCGCAAAAGCGCCTCTAGGCGCTCCTTGCCAAAGACGTCCGGAACCAGCCCCATGCCCTTTTCAGAGGTGAAATCGCCGTTGTCCAGATTGATCGCAATCCCACAAGAAAGCTGGCCTCTGTGCTGTAGCGCAAAGAGAGCAGTGTAGATTTCCTGCGCAAGGGGCAGGTTTTCACGGCTATAGATTCCAAAAACGCCGCATTCCTCGTGCAAAGCCCCAAAATCTGAGTCCAAAACTCCGAATGGTGTGCCTTGTGCATTCTGCATTATAAAAAAGTCCCTTAATTACATCGCCGCCGTAATTTTCTCCCGCAAAGCCCGCGGATCAATCCCCTTGGCAGCCTTTTTCCTCAGAGCAAGCAGCTTGCCACAAATAGATTCGTCCGCCAGCGCTAGAATCTGCGCCGCTAAAATCGCTGCGTTTTTGGCTCCGTCAATCGCCACCGTTGCCACCGGAATACCGGGCGGCATCTGTACCGTGGAGAGCAGCGCGTCCAGTCCCTCCAGCGCGGAAGCCTTGACCGGAATGCCGATAACCGGCAGAATCGTGTTGGCCGCCATAGCGCCCGCCAAATGAGCCGCCTTGCCCGCTGCAGCAATGATTACGCCAAAGCCGTTTTCCGGCGCCGAAGCGGCAAAATCCGCCGCCGCCTTGGGTGTCCTGTGAGCGGAAAGAACCCGTACTTCCCAAGGGATACCCAGTTCATCCAATGCGCGAAACGCCGGGAGCAGTACGGACAAATCGCTTTCACTGCCCATAACTACGCCTACTTTTTTCATCCTTTTCACCTCCTGTTTTTGGCATAACATAAAACGGGATACCCAAAAATAATCCCAACATAGTATAGCACATTTTGCGTCTGAATGCAACGGCGCTTTGGGATAAAACTTCTCGCTTGTCACGGGGGATCATCACAATATGAAACAGAATAATATCTGCAAAAACAAAACGCTTTTTCAAGAAATCCTATGAGCCTGTTTGGTCCCGCAATAGATAATCCCTGCCACCGCTGCACTCAGCAAGGGAATCCAAACAGGCAAATGCAAAAAAAAGATTGACGCGAATGCCAGTGCCATCACGCAAACCGAAAACACATTCTTTTGCTTAATTATGCCGGCGACTAACCCAATTACCGCGTCAACCAGCACCGTCGCCGCGCCTATGCCCATACCGGTCAGTGCGGCGCGCACCCATTCGTTCGCCGCAAACTGTGCGTAAGCAAAATATACACCCAAAATAGTAGCGAATGGTGGCAGAACTGTGCCCGCTAAGCAACATAACGCGCCCGCTAGTCCCCGCAACTGAAAGCCAGCCATAAGCGCCGCGTTGACCGCGAGAATCCCCGGCGCACTCTGTGCTATGGCAATCTGATTGTGGATTTCTTCCTTGCTGAGCCAGCCGTATTTTTCGCTGAATTGGCGCTCCATCAGCGGCACAATTACGTAGCCGCCGCCAAAGGTGAACGCGCTTAGGCGGAATGCGGTGCCGAACAAACGTGGCAGGGTGGGAGAGAACTGTGCGCTGTTTATCGCTGGATTCATAACGGTTCTCCCTCCTTAAATACGTGTGTATGGACGGCATTGCTCAAGCGGGTCTGCTCCGCCCTGTTGCTTCTTTCGCTGTTTAATCACATAGGAAGAGCCTTATAAAACCGTACATAATTCTCGTACCGCTCCAACGGAATTTCGCCTGCCTCTGCCGCCTTGCGTACCGTGCAGCCCGGTTCCCGCAAATGTGTGCAGTCCTGAAAGCGGCATTGCCCAAAATATGGCGTAAACTCCCGGAAGCCTTCCGCAAGCTCTTGCCGCTTTACGCCCTGCTGTGCTAAATCCAGCGACGAAAACCCCGGACTGTCGCCTAAGAGCATATTGTCCGTTCGGAAAAATGCCGTTTGACGTGTGGTGTGTTTACCGCGCCCCAATTTGTGGCTGATTTCTGCCGTTTCCTGCCCTAACTCAGGCAAAATGCGGTTCAGCAGCGTGGATTTTCCAGCGCCGGAATTCCCTGCAAGCAATACCGTCCTATCGTGCAATTCGTTGCGCAAAGCGACCAAATCGTCCGTTTTGTTCGAGTCGGTCCTGCAAAGGCAATAGACCGGGAACCCGGCGCGTCTGTAAATATTCTTCCACGGCTCGGGCATCGCCAAATCGCATTTGGTAAGTGCAATTGCCACAGGAACTTCCGCTAACTGCGCAAGCACCGTCATTGTGTCCAGCACAGCGGTGTTAGGGCGCGGTTCGCAGACAGATACCACAAACAGCAGTAAATCAATGTTGGCGGCGGGTGGGCGCGGGATAAAATTCCTGCGCGGCAAAATCTTTTCTATGATAGTATCAGCTTCGGTCTGACTAATCGTCACAAAATCGCCGGCACAAGGAGATGTTTCCGCCAATCGCAGGTTTCCGCGAGTACGGCAAACAACAACACCTGAGGCGGTCTCCACATGAAAACTGCCCCTGGCAACTTTAATAATTCTTCCGGTCACTCCGAACCCGCTTGTGCCGATGGCGTTACGTTGACAGGCGTGGTTGGCGGTGCGGTCGTCGAAGTAGGCGGCGTTGTTGATGTCGGAGTGTAGTGCCCTACCGTGATCGTTATCTTTGTGCCGCGCGGGAAATAGTTGTTGTTAACGTTGTTGCTGCCACTCCTTGGACTCTGGTCAACAATCATACCGTCCTCATCCTGGCCGCGCACCTCGCGGTATATAATCGTTGGGTTGTCAAAGCCGGCGCCCGTAATTGCGATTATACCCGCATCGGCAGGCGTGCCAACTACGTCAGGCAGATAGATGTTGTAGTCGTCTGGGTTAGCAATAACCTCGTTTGTCACTTTGGGCGGAACCGTCGTGAAGTCAACCGTCGCGGAATATACCTGCCAGTTGTTGATTTTCGCCGTGACTTTTTTATTTGTCCCAGAGTTTGTTAAGGTGTAGGTGTAAGGATTGCCATCAAGGCTGAGTGTCCGTGTGCTCTCCTTCACAAGCTCGTTATTGATGTAAACCTTAAATTCGCCGTCAATCCCGTTACGGTCCGGCAGTGTCAAATTAATTGCCAAATCGGATTTTGACGCTTTGCCTGTGCTCAGCGTAACCTTCACATAGCTGCCCACTGGGTAACTGCCGGAACTGGGAGTTTGCGCAATGATGCGGTCCTTCTCAATCACGCTGTCAGCATGTTTAACGTTGTTCTGGTCCAGCTTAAAGCCTTTTTCTTCAAGATAATATATTGCTTCAGCAATTGTTATCGGTGGGGTGCGTACAAGGTTGGGTACTTCTGCGGTTTGGCCCGTAAATGCGTACCAAATCTGTATATCGCCGCCCTTTTCAACCTCTGTGCCAACCTCAGGCTCACAGCGCAAAATCTTGCCAATATCCTTTTCGCTGCCTGAATCAGGGATTGATTTGACGTTCAGCCCAAGCTCCTTCAGCGTGTCCTCCGCCTTGGCAAGCGTCATGCCAATAATCGATTCGGGAATTTTGACTCTCTCTTTCCCTGTGTCAGTCTTAATAATGTTAAGCAAAATTGCCGTGCCCTTCTTGACGCGCGTCTTCGGCGTGATTGATTGCATATATACCTGACCCGGCGTGGTGTAACTAAGGTCTTGGGTCGTGCCCTCCTGTGTTGTGATAACAAAATTCTTGTATTTTTTGTCCTGCAAATTCGTCTTAATGTCTTTTTCGTAGATAAGCCCCTTAAAATCAGGAACCTCAACGCGCCCAATGTTTGGCCAAGCAAAAATACCAATTAATACCAACACGACCAGCACCACGGCGCCCACGACGCCTGCAATAATCGGCACAGTGTGATTTGCTGCCGCCTTGTCGTATTCTTCATCCTCTTTTTTTGGTTCAGGCGTCTTGGGTACAGTTTTACCAACATATTTCGTCGGGGCCGTGTCTACGCTGTAGCCGTAATCAAACGTCACCGACGGATTGCGCCGCAGTTCCTCAAGGTCCAGGATCATCTCTGCGGCGGATTGATACCGCTCCTTGGGATTTTTGCGCATGGCGTGCAGCGTCATCTGCTCAAGCCCAGCAGGTATTTCCGGGTTAATTTGTCTGGGTGGCGTCGGGTCGTTTTGGATTTGCATCATCGCAACCGAAACGCTGTTCTCCGACTGGAATGGCAGTGAGCCGGTCAGCATTTCGTAAAGCACAATGCCCGCAGAGTATATGTCAGCCTTGTCGTCAGTCGTGTCGCCGCGCGCCTGCTCCGGGCTGATGTAGTGTACCGAGCCGATAGCGCTTTCCGTTACACTTTTGGTCAAGCCGGTGCTAAAACGGGCAATCCCAAAGTCCGTCACCTTAATGGCGCCGTTTGCCAGCAAAAGTATGTTTTGCGGCTTAACGTCTCGGTGGACTATGCCCTTGTCGTGCGCGTGCTGTAAGGCGCGAAGAATCTGCGCCGTAAAATGAATTACCTCGCGCGGCTGCAAGCGTCCCTGCTGGCGGATGTATTCCTTAAGAGTAATCCCCTCCACATACTCCATAACAATGTATTGAAGCCTGTCACCGTAGCTCACGTCGTACACCTTAACAATATTGGGGTGGCTCAGGATGGCGATGACCTTGCTTTCATTCTTAAAACGCTGGCGAAAATCCTCGCTGGTAATGTATTCGTCCTTAAGAATCTTTACAGCTACAATGCGGTCGTCAATGTTATCATAGGCACGGTAAACACAAGCCATACCGCCTACGCCGATTAGCTCCTGAATTTCGTATCGCCCGTCAATGCGTTTGTTCGTGTAGTCTTCCAAGGTCGTACTCCTTAAAATAGATGTATTTTATAAAATAGCCCGCTGATATAAATTATAGAACTCATCCCTGTAAACTTCCTGTAAACTTAAAGGCTGATTGCCACTACTGTGATGTTGTCTGTGCCGCCGCGTTCGTTTACAAGGTCAATCAGCGCGGAAGGAAGCGTCTCAATGCTCGTGCCCTCGGCAATCTCCGCAATTTCTCCGTCCTCGCACAAATTGGTTAGTCCGTCAGTGCACAGCAGAATTATCTCGCCCGGTGAGATGTTGTGCTCAGCAAGGTCAAAATCAACTTCCGGTGAAACTCCAAGTGCGCGCGTTATGATGTTCTTCTGCGGGTGAGTGCTTGCCTCGCCTTCGCTGATTTCGCCACGCTCAAGCATGTTTTGCACCAAAGAGTGGTCGTTTGTCAAGCGTTTTATTTCGTTGCCGCCAACCAGATAAGCCCGGCTGTCGCCTGCGTGTGCCACTGTGACTGCCCCTCCATGCAGAAGGCACAGTACCAGCGTCGTTCCCATGCCCGTCAAATCGCTGTTAGCTTCTCCCATCTCGAATATACGCGCGTTTGCCGCTTTTATGACTTCCGCAACTGCGCGGCGCAGATCATCGCCTGTACTTTGTGCGTGCAGCAGTCGGTTCAAGCCCTCGCTTACAGTCTGTACCGCAATTTCGCTGGCAATATTGCCGCCCGCGGGACCACCCATGCCATCGCAAACCACAGCCCAGCCCAGCGAGGGACTGAATTCACCCACGGCGTACGAGTCCTGATTTTGACTGCGTACCCTGCCGATATCGGTCTTGGCGGTGATATTCAAATAATCGTTCCTTTCATGCGCTTTTGTGGGCGGCGGGCAGTAATCATTCCTATGGATTCACAGTGTTCCTCAGTTGACCGCAGGCCGCATCAATATCTTGCCCCAGCGTTCGGCGCATCGTTGCCGTAATACCTGCGATCTCCAGCGTACCGCGAAAAGCCGCGGCTGCAGTGGGTGTGGAAGGCTCAAAATTGCCGCGCGAAGCAGGGTTGACCGGAATTAGATTAACGTGGGCAGGGAAAGAGTGTATAAGTGCAGCCAGCTGCTTTGCCTGTGCAGGGCGGTCGTTTACGCCGCGTAACATGACGTATTCGAACGAAACGCGCCGCCCCGTCCGGATTGCGTAATCACGGCAAACTGGAATCAGCTTGCCCAGTGGGTACTCACGGTTCACCGGCATTAGCTGTGAGCGTAGCTCGTCATTCGGCGCGTGGAGTGATACCGAGAGAGTCAGGCCAAGCCTGTGCGTCGCCAGCCTGTGAATCCTCGGCACAACACCGCAGGTCGAAAGGCTAATGTTCCGTATCGAAAGCCCCAGCCCATTGCCGTCCGTTGCCAGCGCCAAAAAACGCAGCACGGAATCCAAGTTGTCAAGCGGTTCGCCCATGCCCATGAGCACAGTGTGCCCAATCCTTATATGCAAATCACGCTGTACCGCGTGTATTTGTCCTAAAATTTCGCAGGCGGAAAGGTTGCGCCGGCATCCGCCTATAGTGCTTGCGCAAAATATGCAGCCCCGCGCACAGCCTGCCTGAGAGGATACGCACAGGCTGTATCCGTGCTCGTATTTCAAAAGTACGCTTTCAACTTGTTCACCATCGTGCAGTTGGAATAAGTATTTTACCGTGCCATCGCGCGACGTCTGCTTGCGTTCTGTCTTGCAGCCAAGTATGGGGTGCTCTGCCTGTAGCCTCTCGCGTAATGCTTTGGGGAGATTGCTTGCCGCACTCCATTCTGGAATCCCCCACCTTTGCAGCCACTCAAAAATCTGTGTTGCGCGGTAGTCCGGCAGGCCTTCTGTCTTCAAAGTTTCGCGCAGCTCCGGCATGCTCATGGAGGCGAGGTCAGCCATTTTCCTGCCTTTCCTGTTCCTTTACAAATGCCGCAATGAAAAAGCCATCGCAACCATGTAAATGTGGGAATAAAGATAGAAACGCAGAGTCGGGCACGTAACGGGAGAGCTGTGGTAAAACTCCTCTACACTGTGCAAACGTTGGAAATTCCGCCAGAAAACGTGAGCAAAGATCTTCATTCTCGGCCGGATTCAACGTGCAGGTGGAATAGACTAAGCGTCCTCCGGGGCGCACAAACACCGCTGCATTCCTCAATAGAGTATACTGTATATTAGGCAAATTGTCAAGGCTTGACTTTTCCTTATGCCGGATGTCAGGCTTTTTTGCAATGATTCCCAATCCCGAGCAAGGAACATCGCACAGCACCGCGTCAAATGTGCCAAGCTCCTGCGGCGTAACCTTTGACGCGTCCGCCACATGCGTGGTAATATTTTCTAATTTGAGCCTTGCCGCGCCTTGGCGGATAAGTTCCGCGCGCCGCGGGTGTAACTCCAGTGCGGTAATGGTTCCGTTGGTTAGTAATTCTTGTGCAATCGTGAACGTCTTTCCGCCCGGAGCCGCGCACATGTCCAAAATGTGTTCGCCGGGCTTGGGATCCAGTGCGGCAACACAGTATTGGCTTGCCAGCCCCTGCACGTGATATAACCCGTTGGCAAACGCGCATGTCTTTTGCGGAGCCGTGCCTTTGGGCAAAATCACAGCATTAGGCAGGGCAGGGGAGGGGACTGCATTGACACCTTCTGCCGCCAGTGCAGCAATTAACTCTTCTCGCGTCGTCTTAGCAGTGTTCACGCGTATGTATGTTTCTCCATTAGAGAATAGTTCCGCCAGCAGTGCCCTCGTGTTTTCGATTCCGTAAGAACGCCCCCAAAGCGCAATCAGCCATTCCGGCACCGAGTATCGTATACTCAGATAAGCGTTATCGCCCTCTGCCGGGTATTGCAGGCCTGCCGCCGCACATTTCCTGAGTACCGCATTCGCCAGCCCGGACGCATAAGCGCAGCCGTTGTCTTTTAGCAGCTGAACAGTGCTGTTGACCGCCGCGGAATCCGGTACGCCGTCCATAAAGTATAACTGATACGTGCCCATGCGCAGCGCGGTCAATACCGGTGGACGCAGTTGTTTAAGCGGCTTGTTCAGTTGCCGCGAGAGCTGCCAGTCCAGTGTGATCTGCCGCTCTGAGACGCCGTAAACCAATGCGGCACAAAAACGTTGTTGATCAAAACCAACCCCAGATAGTGCCGAATCCAGCGCAAGGTTGCTGTAAGCATTGTCTTTTGCAATGCGCAAAAGAACGTTAAAAGCGCTCCGGCGGGGAATGTCAACGGGCATGGATAGCTCCTTATTTGTGTAAAAAGCGAAGCAAGCGCTTTGTCCGTACATTATACACCATAACGTCAATTAAATCCAATACGAAAATTAGATATCTATTTTTGTCGTTCTTGATTGTCGTTAAGCTTTGTGATAATCTCACTGTTTCTAATATACATTTATTTTTCCGCCTTCTGCCCTCAGCGAACCGCCCGAAACCGCCGTCACCCCAAGTTGGGCCAGCCGCTCCGCGTTTACCTCGCCGTTTGCGGGTAATGCCACCTGTATCCCGCCAGGCAATGTATACGGTGCGCCGGGACAGAATAACACGTCCGCGCGCAAAAAGTCCGGCGGCAAAAACGACCACTCCGCAGGTAACACAAAAAGCACCAGCACGCGCACACCCTCAGTCGTAATAAGCACAGCGTTGGTTTTCGTTGTGTGGTAATAATCTATAGAAACACCCGGCGCCCATTCCAGTCTCTGCCCATACGCAAGCTCCGTTGCAGCATGGCTCGGTGGCAGGGGATACCCCGGGTCAACATCCTGAATATACACATGCCGTGCCGGAAAGTCCGCCAGCACCGCAGCAAGGTTTTCTGATTCAATTTTGCTTGAGCCGGAAAGAATGACGTCAAGCTCATGATTTCCGCTCTTCTCCAGTGTGTCTAGGATTGCGCCCGTTGCGTTGAAGTCGTCGCCGTCCGCTCCAATTAGCATGGTCTGTGAGCCGCGCGTGATAACGACGCAAACCCCGCCTGTGTCCGCCATTGTAAAGCTTGTGCCGGAGCGCAGCGCACCCAAATCCGCCGCCTGTGCACTCATAAGCAAGGCCGCGCACAATAAAGTAGCCGTGTTCAATAACTGTCTGGTGAATATACCTGCTTTCTTCCGTTTATCCCTCACAGACAGCGCCTTTATTTTGCCTTCGTGCAGATATATCAGCAAAACCACTAACCCGCAAATCATCAGAACGCCGCTGATCCATATTGCCATCCCGTTGCCCCGCGCCGGCAGGGATACAAACGGTACACGGGCCAACGCCTTGGCCGCGCCAATCATGAATTTGCAGCATAGTCCGCAGATTACCGCCAGCGGCGCGCTCAATAAATTCAGCCCTGGTATGAGCGAAAATATTGCGCATAACCCGCTCGTTATCATCGAAATGCCTGCCGGCACAGCAAAAATGATGTTTGCCGGCACGGAAAGCAACCCCAGGCGCCCTGTCACATGCAGCGTAATCGGCAGCGTGAACAGCGTGGCAAAAAGCGTGCATTTAGCAGTTTCCCTTATAAATACAAATACCTTGCTAAACGTTCGCGGCAAGCGTTTATTTTCTAAAGAGCCGGTGTTTGTGGTGATATCTGTTTCCCGCTTTTTGCTGCTTGCCATCAATAATCCCAGCGTTGCCATAAATGATAGCTGCAACCCTAACCCCTGCGCCGCTCCGGGTGAGAATACGCAAATCAGCAGCACCGCAAAACCCAGTGAATTCAGTGCGTCCGCCCTCCGGTTAAAGAGCGTGCCCGCTTGCGTCAACAGCAGCATCAAACCCGAGCGCACAATGGAGTCCGTGAATCCCGTCAGCGCCATGAACAGTAGCACAAACAAAGATATTATTGATGCCTGTGTTCGCTTTTTTGCCCGTAATAGTGCAAACAGCGGAGCCAGTATCGCCACACACCAAATCGCCAAATGCTGACCCGAAACCGCAATCAGGTGCGAAAGCCCCAGTGTGCGGAACGCCGTGTTTGTTTGTGCCGAAAGTCCGGAAATTTCGCCCAACATTAAACCACGCGCCATCGCGCCGTATTCGTTGGGCAGATATTCGTCCATTGCGCCAAGCAGTTTGCCGCGCATGCCATATATCCACGTGCTAAGTCCCGGCGCACCTGGCTCGGTAAAAATTTCGCTGCCATAGGATGGATAGCTGCCTAAGCACACGCGCTTGGCGGGGTTTTGGTACGCAAAAAACGTCAGCCTTGCCGAGAGAGTGTCACCCTCGGCGCCAATCAGCGGTGAACGCAGCGCTATTCGGAAACGGAACGACGTTGCTTTTCCGTCAATTGTCTTCGCTTTGCAGATTGCGTAATAACGCCCATAGCGCGGTGCGGAAATTTCCTGTATCTGTGCCATAACCTCAACCGTTTTATCAACATATTGTTCGGCGGGAGCGTCTAACTCCACCTGTCCAGCCCAAGATAGCACACATGCCGCAACAACCGCCAGCGACGTGGCAGCAAACGTCGCATACGTGGTAGAAGCGCTTTGCCGCCCGCATTTTTTGGAATTTTTTTGTGCAATAAACATGATTGACACGGCTGCTGCCAGTGCAATCTCAAGTACAACAAACACTACCCATGATGCAAGCTCCGGCAGCAGCATGAGCATAAAAAACACGGTGAAGCCGACGACTGCCAGCGGGCGTTTCATGCGTTCACCGCCTTTTTAACATTATAATAGCGATTATGAATCACCCGCTGTAAAAAACATTGCCATAACTTTGTCTGCAGTCAATTGCAAAAAATCGGCAGCTCACCCAGTACCGTTATGTCTTTGCGGTTGATTGCCTCGCCCTCTGCAAGGATTGCCGCCTTGGCAATCACTTCTGCGCCGAATTTTTCGCACAACGCTTCAATAGCCGCCAGCGATTCCCCCGTGCTAATCACATCATCCGCAATCAGCACACGTTTGCCGCGCAAAAGCTCACCCTCCACACTGTCGAGCATTAGTGTCTGCACGCCCTCGGTGGTTATGGACCGTACGTGTACACTTACCGGCGAACGCATATAGAGCTTGGCTTTTTTGCGTGCAACTAAATACTTTTTACCGCTCTGGCGCGATAATTCGTACGCCAGCGGAATACTCTTCGCCTCTGGTGTGACTATATAGTCAAACTCTGAGACGCGCTGCAGAAGCTCGCTTGCGGCGGCAATGGTCAATTCAACGTCGCCAAAAATAACGAACGCTGCGATGCTCAACTCGTTGTTCAGTGGGCAAAGCGGCAGATCGCGCTCCAGGCCGCAGATTTGCAGTTTATATATTCCTTGCATTTTCAAGTCCTCCCTGCATTTTTTTGAATACAACCGCGCATTTGTAGAGGCACGTCATGACGTGCCTCTACCCCTCAAAACGCGTCAAAGACCCGCCCGCCCAGCAGATGAAAATGTATATGTGGCACAGTCTGCCCAGCCTGCGCGCCGCAGTTGTTGATAATGCGGTAGCTCTCCAACCCCTGCTCACGGGCGATTTGTGCGATCGCGACAAAAATTCTGCCCACGACTGGTGCATTTTCTGTGGTGATATCCGCTGCGGATGAGGCAATGTGTGACTTGGGTATGATGATGACGTGCGTTGGCGCCTGTGGTTCAATGTCATGGAACGCAAGAAGTTCGTCGTCCTCAAAAACCTTGCGTGCGGGAATTTCGCCGGTGGCGATTTTG
>JAIRYC010000028.1 GCA_031267965.1 Oscillospiraceae bacterium
GGCTTGCTTTAATGAAATACCCGATTTTATTATCCCGAAGTTTTATACCGTAAAGCCTTTATTTACAGGGGTGGCGGTGCAATCTTCGGGATAATTATTTCCTCGGGATAAGACCGGCACGGAAAGCCTTGATGTTAATGCTTCAGAGATTTTGTCCGCATAACATGTGGGCGTAACCAAGTTGATGTTGTGTACGCCTTGTTCAGTCAACTCCACGAAAATTTGGCGCAGTTCGTTTGAGAAAACTGAGCGCCCGCGTATATGGCGCGATATCTCATGATTCTGGCAGTAGGTGCATGCCAAATTGCAGCCGGAAAAGAATATGGTGCCACTGCCATGTGTCCCGCTAATACAGGGCTCCTCCCACATGTGCGGCATTGCGGCAGCTACTACCGGGTTGGCAGGCGCGCCGCAAAAGCCGCGCTCATTGTTGGCGCGGTTTACATTGCAGTTGCGTGGGCAGAGTGTGCAGGACATCATTAAATTACCTCAGAAGTTGATAAAAAACTACGGGTGAGCGCAACGCCCACCCGTAAATATGCACTATATTTATACTGGGAAGAATGCCGCGTGTACCGCCGCAACAGCCTTGTCCGCATCCGCTTCCTTGATAAGTACGGAGATTTTAATCTCGCTCGTCGCAATCATCAGGATGTTTACATCCTCGCCGTAGAGTGCCTCAAACATCTTAGAGGCAGTGCCCGGGTGTGTTTCCATGCCTGCGCCGACGACGGAAATCTTCGTTACGTTGGTGTCGACGAGTACGGTGCCGTAATCGTCCTTTAGCAGTGCCTTCACAGCGTCCGCGTTTGTGCGGCTGACTGTGAACGAGATGTCCTGTGAGCCGTCATGCCCGTAGGACTGCAAAATAATGTCCACATTAATGTTCTTCGCCGCCAGCTTGCTGAACACCTTGAACGCCACGCCCGGCACATCCGGTACACCCACAATGGATATCCTCGCGGTGTCATTGTCCTTCGTCACACCGCGCACAAACATTTTTTCCATTGCAATTTTCTCCTTTACAATTGTTCCTGCCCGTCCGGCAGAGTTATTTTTGATTGCCTGAATTTGTTCGTCCGTCAGCAGTATTTCGTCAATGGGTGACGGTCCGTACTGAAAGCTAGTCAGAACCTCCAGCTCAACGTTGTACTTTTTCGCCATCTCCACAGAGCGGTTGTTGAGCACCTGCGCGCCCAGAGTGGCAAGCTCCAGCATCTCGTCATAGGTGATTTCTTCCAGCTTTTGTGCGTTTTTGATTTTGCGTGGGTCCGCCGTGCAGACGCCATCCACATCCGTGAAAATTTGGCAGCGGTCAGCGTGCATGGCCGCCGCGATGGCCACCGCTGTTGTGTCGCTGCCACCACGGCCGAAGGTGGTCACGTCGTCATACTTGCATATGCCCTGAAATCCCGCTACAATAATGATTTTCCGTTGGTCAATCTCGCGTTCCATGCGCTCCGTGTTGATGGTGCGGATACGCGCCAGTCCGTAGCTGCTCGAGGTCTGGAAGCCAGCCTGCCAGCCCAGCAAGCTCACCACTGGGCAGCCGATTTTTTCAATCGCCATCGCCATGAGAGATGCGCTCATTTGTTCGCCGGCGCTGAGCAGAACATCCATCTCGCGCTTGGAAGGGTTCTCGTTGATTTCCTGCGCTTTTTCGATGAGGTCGTCAGTGGTGTCGCCCTGCGCGGAAACCACAGCAATAACGCCGTTGCCCGCCTTGTAGGTGTCGGTGATGATTTTCGCCACGTTGCGCACGCGGTCAGCGTTGGCAACGGATGAGCCGCCGAACTTCTGGACGATTAGTGCCATATGTGTTCCTCCTTGGAGTTGGTTAACTAGTATTATGCTTAGAATATCCCATGCAGATTTGTGCTTGTTAAATGTGTGCCCTGCGGCATGCGGTTTAGGGTTCCGGTGAACTGCCGTTGTCCAAGCTGCCGTCTGTTTTGGTTACCCACGCCAGAAGAACGCCGCTTCGCCACCGTTGATGAAAACCTCAGCCGCTTTGCCGTCGCGTAGAACATCTATGCGGTCGATATCACCATCATAACACAAACCATTGGGCGGAAGCATGCGGTTTGCCGTGGCTGTTACGGCGGGATCGGTCTGTGTGAGCAGTGGCCGGACTTCGTCAACAGGATAAAGTGTTAGCTTACCGTCCGTGTACCGAATTTCCATTGGAATGGTGAATGCACCTGCGTATAACGCGCCTTTGGGAGCCGCGCGCTTCCAGTTGGAGAACCAGGCAAGCAGGATTTGCCGACCCTTGCCGTCCATGAACGTCTGCGGCGCATAGAAGTCCGGGCCACGCGCGGGACTGTGGTGATTGCGGACGGTGAATGTGTCGCCATCGAATTCACCAAAGAAAAAACGCGTGGCAGGTGTCCCGGGAGCCGTATTCATCACGGAGAAGATGAGGCAGCAGCCGCTGCTTAGCGGGAAAAGGTCAGGGCACTCAATAACCTTGCCGTATGCCCGACCCGCCAGCAGTACGCCGACGTAATCCCAGCAGAGTAAGTCAGTTGAGCGGTAGTGCAAAACTTTGCCTACGCGGCCTTTTCCCCCGCCGACTACCATATGGTAAGCGTTGCCGAATTTTGTCACCTTGGGGTCACGAAAGTCTTTGGCGGAGGTATCCCGCGGGGCTTTGACGATGGGGTTGCCCGCATGTTTGGTGAATGTCACACCATCATTGCTTATCGCAAGGCATTGTGTCTGCCGCCCGAACATGTCCACGCCCGTGTAGAAAAGCCAAAGACTTCCATCTTTCTCCACTGCGCTTCCAGAGTAGCAGCCACGCTTATCATAACGCTTGGATGGCGTGAGGGCGAGGGGAAGCTCCGTCCAGTGGATTAAATCGTTGCTGACAGCATGTCCCCAGTGCATAGACCCCCATTGGGCTGCATAAGGATTGTGCTGAAAAAAGGCGTGATATTGCCCTCTGTACCAAACCAGGCCATTCGGGTCGTTAAGCCAACCTTTTTGCGGTTCAAAATGGTAACGCAGCCGCGCACTGTTATGACCTGTCAATAATCCGCCACCCGAATGATTGACAGCACCTTCACCCCCAACAGCGTATCCAGCTTGGCGCGCAGGGCGCGTTCGGTGTCTGCCGGCGTAACAAACGCAAACTCGCTGTCCGACGCACCGTCACGAATCAGCCGTTGCACAGTGCCAAACACTCTGTCGGCGTCCGCATATGCCGCAGGCACATCCACGCTCTTCGCCCGCACCAAAAATGCCGTTTCGTAGTCCAGGTAGTCGCGCACGTAAGCGTCCTTCGCGTTGTCCCAAAGCAGCATGCGGTTCTTGCCCCAGTTGCGCGCGCAGTCAACAACGTCAGCAACGACTGCGCTCGCCGTTGGCAATTTACCCGCGCCACGCCCGTAGAATACCACGTCGCCAAGTGTGTCACCCCGCACGAGGATTGCGTTGAACACATCGTTCACGCCCGCAAGCTGACTGCTGTTCTTCACCAGCGCCGGGCTGACGATTGCCGCAATCTGACCGTCGTCCAACCGCTTTGCGCGTGCAAGGAGCTTAATCACGCCGCCCCACGAGCGCGCATAGCCAACGTCTGCCAGCGTTAGCGCGCGGATACCTTCCGTATGTACCTCTTTCGGGCAAACGTGCGTGCCAAAGCACAGCGCGGCAAGGATACAAATCTTGCGGCACGCATCATGACCGTCAACGTCTGCCGTCGGATCTTTTTCGGCGTAGCCCAGCTCTTGCGCTTGTTTGAGAGCGGTATCAAAGTCCAACCCGCTGGTGATCATCTGCGTTAAAATGTAGTTCGTCGTGCCGTTGAGTATGCCCGCAATCTCGTCCAGCTCGTTCGCCGCAAGGCATTGCGATATGGGGCGGATGATGGGAATCCCGCCGCCAACGCTTGCCTCAAAGAGAAAGTTTACGTTGTGCTCCTTGGCTGTTGCAAGAAGCTCGTCACCCTTCTCGGCAACCAGTTCCTTGTTGGAGGTAACGACACTCTTGCCCGCCTGCAGGCACGCCAGCACGTAATCGTAAGCCGGGTGCAGACCGCCTATGGTTTCCACAACAATCTGCACGGAATTATCCTGCAAAATCACGTTGAAATCTTTAATAAACTTCCCTGCGTTAGGGTCGTCAGGGAAGTCGCGGATATCAAGTATGTACTTTAGGCTCAAATCCTCCTGCAAGCTGCGCTTGGCGATTGAGTCGTGCTTCTTTGCCAAAACCTCCGCTACGCCGGAGCCGACAATGCCATAGCCCATAACGGCAACATTCATATTCCAGAGGCACCTTTCACGATAATATCGAAAAGCGTCTGCTTTCCAAAACCTTATTATACAAGATTGCGCGGAGAAATGCAACATAATCCGTCTACGCCATTCATATACTGAACCAGCCTTTTCTCAATGACAAGGCTGATAATCAATCTAACACATGGAGTCTGACATGGAAGATATCAGGAGCACAACGGCAGTGGCAATGCCTCATACGCTTTCGCTGGAAAACCGTGAAGGATTGCGCCTAACGGGCATTTCGGACGTGGACAGCTTTGACGAGCAGACCGTCGCAGTCTTTACCGACATGGGCGAGTTGACCGTGCGCGGCAGCGGACTACATATCAACAAGCTTTCACTTGATACCGGCGAACTTTCATTAGAAGGGCGTGTGGATTCGCTGACGTACTCGAACCAGGCACAGCGGCAGTCCGGCGGCGGATTTTTTACGCGCATGTTCCGGTAGATATTAAGGGCGGCATATCCTATGAACAATCTAACGAAATACGCAGGAGAACGATGCCGTGGAGTACATACAAGGCCTGTCCGTGCAAACGCGTTTGTTTGCGTATTTCTTTGCGTTTGGTTTCCTTTTGGGTGTGCTGTATGATGCGCTTGGCGCCATGCGGGTGATATTCTTTTCGCCGCGCAAAAGCTTGTTTATTTTTGATGCGGTCTTTGGTTCAATCGCCGCCTTCCTGACATTTATATGCTTGCTTGCGTTTAACCACGGTCAGGTACAGGCGTATATACTGGCAGGGGAAGGCTTGGGCGCGCTTGTATATCTCTTGAGTCTGGGTGACGCGGCGGAGGGGTTGCGCAATTGGCTGATTAAAGCAAAACGCAAAACGATTGATATGGTTACACGCCCCGCAAAGTTCCTTTATGGAAAAATAAAATCGCTTTTTGTAAAAAATACTGTCACAATTCAAAAGTTTTTGAAAAAAACGGGAAATTCCGTCAAAAAATGCTTGCATTCTAAGGGTGAATTGAGCTATAATAATAATGAACTATCGGAAGCAGAATCCCGAAATGCGGGAGGAAAGGCAAAGGGCAAGGCTTCCCGTGCAAAATCAAAGGACAAAAAAGCGCGTAACGCAAACAAAAGTCCAAAAGCTGCACAGCCGTCTGTTGGCGCTGGCGGCGGTGTTGTTCGTGTGCCTGTTCGGCTACCGGATGATATCGCTGAACAGCGGGACAGGCGAACAAAAAAAACAAGTCGCCGAAAAGCAAAGCGCGGCCGCCGAGCTTCAAAAAGAGAACGCGAGATTTGAGGACGAACTGCGCCAGATCAAGGAGGGGTTGGATATCCGCCCGATAATTGAGCGCATTGCGCATGAGTTGGGGTTAATTTATCCCGGTGAGCGTGTGTTTAAGTCCGCTAAATAGTTATAATATGTAATGGCGGCAAAATTGCCGTCTGCTCATAAACAATGCAATACCCACACAAAAACAACAGGAGGCAGTTTTCTTTCATGGCAATTGAAGAAGGGGCAATCATCACCGGTACAGTTTCTGGCTTGACCGGTTTTGGGGCGTTTGTGGATTTGGGCGATGGCAAACGCGGTATGGTACACATTTCTGAGGTGGCAAACACCTACGTCCAAAACATTCAGGATTACTTGGTCGAGGGTCAAGAAGTGACCGTACAGGTGCTCTCCATTGCGGAGAACGGCAAAATCAGCCTCTCCATCAAGCGGCTCATCCCCAAGGATGCGCCTGTGGAAAAGCCGCCAAGGCGTGAACCACCCAAAATTGTTTGGCAGGGACCCAAACGAAAAGTCGTTGCGTTGGGCGATTTTGACGGCATGATGTCCCGCTTCAAACAGGTCAGTGAAGAGAAGTGCGGCGAGTTGCGCCGTTCCACCGACGCTAAACGCGGTGGTCGCGGTGGCAGGCGCGGTCGATAATTCTCGCAGTTAACAATTAAACTTCTTTCATGATGACCTATAGGAGCTGGCAGCGCTTGCCTTGTCCCTACAATGGAGATTATATGTTATTCAGTCTCATAGTACCGTGCTATAACGAAGAAGGCGGCGTTGTGCCTTTGTTTGAGGCAATTCATTCTACGTTTGGCGGTCAGGATTTCGATTATGAAATCGTGTTTGTCAATGATGGCAGCACGGACGGCACACTGCGCAGCTTGCGGCAGCTTGCGGCGGAGAACCCCGGCGTTGCGCGCGCCATATCCTTCTCACGCAACTTTGGCAAGGAATCAGCGTTGTTGGCAGGGCTTAAGCACGCAAAGGGCGATATCCTCTGCTTTATCGACGCCGACCTCCAGCATCCGCCCGAAACCGCGCTGGAAATGCTCAATAAGCTCCGTGCGGACGAGGACTTGAGTTGTGTGTGTGCCATTCAAACAGAGCGCAGCGAAAGCCGTTTGACCCGGCTGTTTAAAAATGGTTTCTATAGGCTCATCAACGCGCTTTCCGATGTGAACTTCGTGTCCGGGGCAAGCGATTTCCGTGTATTCCGCCGCCAAATTGCCGATGCGTTGCTGAGCATGACGGAATACTACCGCTTTAGCAAAGGACTGTTTTCTTGGGTGGGTTTTAAGACGGAATACTACCCATACCGTGCCACGCCAAGGCACAGCGGAGAAACAAAGTGGTCGTTCGTCGGGCTGCTGCGCTATGCAATTGACGGGATATTTTCGTTCACGGCAGTGCCGTTGCGGGTTGCCATGTTTGCTGGTCTTGTTACATCGCTGCTTTCGGTTGTGTATCTGCTGGTGGTTGTGGTGCAAAAGCTTTTCTTTTCTATTGATGTACCCGGATATGCGACGATTGTCACACTCATATTGTTCTTTGGCGGGGCACAGTTATTTTTCATCGGCATTGTAGGCGAATATCTGGCACGGGTCTTTACGCAAACCAAACACCGCCCGCCATATATCATACAAGAAACAATTAATATACAAGCAGAAGGAGAAGAAGCATGAAACTTTGGAAGGGTCTTTTGGGTGTTGGCGTTGCTGCCGGAGCTGCGGCGGTCGGAATCGCGATCCAAAAAAAGCGCATCTCTCTGGGAGCATACGCAAAACAGGCGGCAAACTCAATTCGGCTCACGCTGGACGTCAGTGAGCCTTATGGCAATGGTCAAGCGCTTATTCCGCCAATGGGCTGGTCGAGCTGGAATACCCTGCGTACCCGCATTGACGAGAAGGCGCTCTACGAAATCGCCGTTGCAATGAAAAAGACAGGACTTGTTGACGCGGGCTACACCTACCTCAATATTGATGACTGCTGGATGTCGTCCTCCCGCAGTGAGGATGGGCGGCTTCAGGCGGATTTTGTGCAGTTCCCGCATGGAATCCCTGCCCTGCGCGAGAAAATCAACGCCCTTGGCATGAAGCTGGGTATCTATACTTCAAACGGTACGCTCACATGTGAGGACTTGCCCTCCAGCCTTGGCCATGAGGCCGTTGACGCGGACACCTTTGCCGAATGGGGGATTGAGTATTTCAAATATGATTTCTGCCATAACGTGCCAATTCCCAGCCGTGCGCCGTGTATTGAGAAAATAACAGTCACGCCTGTGCAGGGCGGTGCGGATATTGTCAAGTATGCCAGTGAAGCGGTGCTTACGGGTGAAGCACATTTGGTGGAGGAAATCAAGCTGGAGAGCGGCGAATATATCGGTGGGCTTTCGGCAAATGCGGGTGCGGCCGAGTTTGGTGATATCATTGTGCCGGCAGATGGCGAGTATGTCCTTACGTTGTGCATACGCAAGCGCAGCAATACCTCGAAATACCTTGAAATTTTGGTTAACGGGCAGGACAAATATATCACACGTCTGCCAAAAACGCTGGCATTTACGGCGCACGGGCGTCATCAGGTTAAAATCCGGCTTCGTGCCGGAGCCAACACCATTATGCTCTACAATCCGGTCGCTTCACGTCAGGATAGTGCCGCCATGCAGTACGCCAACATGGGGCGTGAGCTTAAGCGCGCCACCGCTGAATATGCGGCCAAAACGGGAAAGAATGAAAAGCCTATCACATTCTCTATCTGTGAATGGGGATTAAATCTGCCGTGGCGCTGGGGTCGTCACGCAGGGAATCTTTGGCGCACCACGCCGGATATCAAGGCGTTTTGGGCGTCTGTGCTGGGCATTTATGAAGTCAACGTGAACCTTGCCAGGTATGCCGGACCGGGCGCGTGGAATGATCCGGATATGCTTGAGGTGGGCAACGGCTCACTTACAGAGGAGGAGAACCGCAGCCACTTTACGCTTTGGTGCATGATGGCGGCTCCGCTGATTTTGGGCAATGATGTGCGTAAGCTCATCCTGCCGGATGGCAATGCCGACCGTTCAAGCAAAACGCTGCAAATTATAACCAATGCGGACGTTATCGCCCTCGACCAAGACCCTCTTGGCAAGCAATGCCGCCGAATTTCAACCAATATTCGGCAAGATGTATTACTCAAGCCGCTGGCCGGCGGTGAATTTGCTGTTTGCTTCTTCAACAAAACGGGCGACATCAAAACGTTCACGCAGGATATCGCGGAACTGATTGCCCAGCCGGATATTGAAACAACCTTTGCCACTGCATACGAAGCAAAGGACCTCTGGACAGGCGAAATCTCCACGGTTAAAGATGTGCTAACGGCCGAGGTGCCTGGGCATGGAGTGAAGGTTTGGCGCGTGAAGGTTAAGTGATTTTTCCTGTTAAAGGCAGTGAAAAGCGCCAAATGACGGAAAAAACAATTTTTACAAGGCTTTGGGAATTAAAAGTCTGGCTTATTTTTGCGGTCATTTTGGTAACCATTGTGTGGAATTCAGCGTATCGGTTTCGGCGCACGGACATTGATTTTCCGTAGCTTGCAGGTTGGCTCCCCGCGCAGATGAGTGCCGGGGAGTACTTTCCTGCACGTGAAATTCCGCTGGGCGCAGACGATATGCTTATAGGTGATACGGCTAAAAAAATGCTCAAGCTCAAGAACGGGTATCGCTACATCTCGGAAACAGAGCTAAAGAAAGGCACTGTCATAACCTTGCGCTTCCCGGAGGATAGCATACCTGAAAGTGTGCGGATAACAGATTACTGCAAAGGCAATACAATCTATGATCGCGGTAGTGAAGTATTTAATTATATTTTGAAATGTCGTGGCAGGCATACCGTGCATTTTAGTGGACATAATGCTGTAAAATTCCGCATTTCTTCGAGGCTTAACGATGCGTGGCTAATGAGCGGTATGGTATACTATGGGTGTTTTTTTCTTGCAGAATGCAAATATGCCGATGGCAACCGCCGTGCATTTTTGTTTATGGCATGCGCATACGCGAGCGAATCCCCATGATTTGGTGAATCATGATAGAAATTATTGAACGCTTAAAAAAACGCGCCATTCTTGCACCAATGGCAGGTTACACCGATACCGCCTTCCGCACGTTGTGTATGGAGTACGGTGCGGCATATTGTGTTACCGAGATGGTGAGCGCAAAAGGACTTGTGCAGGGAAACCATACTGCGCGGGGGCTGTTGGCCATCACGCCGCAAGAAGCGCCATGCGCTGTGCAGTTGTTCTCCGACGAGCCGAAAAGCATGGAAGAAGCGGCTGCTTTTGTGTGCGAACAGCATGTTGGTGTCAAACCGTTTATGATTGATATCAACTGCGGTTGCCCTGCGAGGAAGGTTGCCGGACATGGCAGCGGTGCGGCGCTGATGAAAACGCCGGAGTTGGCTGTGGAGATCTGTGCGGCTGCGGTTAGAGCGGCGGATGTGCCCGTATCTGTCAAATTCCGCCTTGGCTGGGACGATGGGAGCCGCAATGCTGTGGAATTTGCCAACCGCATGGAAGCAGCCGGCGCGTCACTGCTGACAGTACACGGGCGAACGCGGGCGCAGATGTATGCCTCGCCTGTAGATTTGGCAGGGATCGCGGCGGTCAAGCAAACGGTTAAGATTCCGGTAATCGCCAACGGGGACGTAGTTGACGGGCTGTCTGCCAAGCGCATGCTTGAGGAAACAGGCTGTGATGGTGTGATGGTTGGGCGCAGCGCATTTGGGCGACCGTGGTTTTTTGCGCAAATTGCGGCGTACCTTGAGCGCGGCGAAGTATTGCCGGAGCCGGAACCGAGGGAACGCACAGCAACGATGCTGCGTCATGTGCGTTTGCTTTGTGCAAATGAGGGAGACGCGCTTGGTATGCGGCAGGCGCGTAAAATTACAGCACACTATTTTAAGGGATTGCATGGTGCAGCGGAATTTCGCTCCCGCGCGGTGCGTGTGAATACCCTTGCGGAGCTGGAGGAGCTGGCGGCCGAAGTTCTGTTGGTTGCTTGCTGAACGATAAACAATAATGTCGGTTTGCAATAAAAATCCACATTACACATGATTGGTAGTGAGGATTTTTTTTATTGAATAGCATGCTCAGTGCATGTGCGCTCCCACATATGGGCAACATACAAAATAGAAATGCTTATATAAGGAGCCAAACACGTGAAAATTGCAGTTGCCGGCACAGGCTATGTCGGGCTGTCGCTTTCGGTTCTTTTAGCGCAGTGTTATGAAGTGGTTGCGCTGGATATCGTCCGCGAAAAGGTCGATATGATCAATCGGCGCCAGTCGCCAATCTCGGATAAAGAGCTTGAGGCTTATTTGACAACAAAGCCATTGAAGTTAAAAGCAACATTGAATGAACGCGAGGCTTTTGAAGGCGCACGTTTTGTCATCATTGCAACGCCAACGAACTATGATCCGGACAAAAATTCGTTCGATACATCGTCTGTTGAGCAGGTGATTGATAGAGTAATGCATTTTGCTCCAGATGCGGTAATGGTGGTAAAATCGACCGTTCCGGTTGGATTTACTGCGGAAATGCGTAAAAAATATGGCACATATAACCTGATTTTCAGCCCTGAATTCCTGCGTGAAGGCAGAGCGCTTTATGATAACCTGTACCCGTCGCGCATTGTTGTTGGGGAGCGTTCGGAACGTGCGGAGCAGTTTGCCGAACTGTTGAGGGAGGCGGCGCTGCGTGAGGACGTGCCGGTCTTGCTGACGGATTCTACAGAAGCGGAAGCAATTAAACTGTTCGCAAACACCTACCTTGCGTTGCGTGTGGCTTATTTCAACGAATTGGACACTTATGCAGAGCTGCGCAGACTGGATACGCGGCAGATCATCGACGGCGTTTGCCTTGACCCGCGCATAGGCACACACTATAATAACCCGTCATTTGGTTATGGAGGTTATTGCTTGCCGAAGGACACGAAACAGCTCCGCGCTAATTTTGATATGGTTCCCGGCAACCTCATAAAGGCAATCGTGGATGCAAACCGTACACGCAAAGACCACATCGCTGAGCGTATTATTGTACGCAACCCGCGTGTTGTGGGCGTCTATAGGCTCACAATGAAAACTGGCAGTGACAATTTTCGTCATTCAGCAATACAAGGCATTATGAAGCGCCTTAAAGGCAAAGGCATTGAGGTTGTGGTGTATGAGCCGACACTGCAAGCAGATGCGTTTTTCCACTCGCGAGTTTTATCTGATTTGCAGGAATTTAAACGTATTTCGGAAGTGATTTTAGTCAATCGCTCGGATACTTTGCTTGACGATGTGCGGGATAAGGTATATACCCGCGATTTGTTTGGCAGAGATTAGATATTATTATGGGCAATGAGAGGATGCTGCTTAGAAGACAGTTTGCACAACCAGTTGATAATTAAACTGCGAAAATGAGCGTGGCCCGACCGGTTTTCGACGTGCAGTCAATAGGTAAATTATTGTGCTGACATAACATGTATACTTGATGTGCAGAGTTTGTTGTACATCCCAGGGGCGCGTAAGGCCGCAGAGACAATATATTTACCGTAAAAAGCGCTTAAATGAGTAAAGCATTTAATATGTCCCACGGCACCGACAAACACTATTTTCAAGAATACTGTTATAACTTGATTATGCCTTGATTTTGCAGTATCCTTTCTGCCTGCGGTATACGTAGATAAACAGGCAGAAGTTCGCCCACAGTGACGAATTGTTGCGTGTGATAAGCGCACAGAGCGGTACCAAATGCGCGGGGCAGACGTAGGTGCTCCGGCGCCATTGTGATATTGTCCAGCAAGCCGGTCATTAATTCGGAACCGTCTCCAACGCACACCAGGGGTTCGTTGTAATCTCGTAATTTCTCGGTCAGATCATTGATTTTTATAGCACTGTCCGGCATTAAGCGCTCAAGTCGCGCACCGCGCACGCGAAAAAGTGCTGCATAAACCTGTTGGCAGCGTGCGTCCATAATCGGCAAAACCAGACAATCGCGGCCAAGCATGTTATATGCGGCGGCCTCCAGACTCGAGACCGCCGCGCAAGGTTTATCTAATGGCAGCGCCATTCCCTTAACAGCAGCGATGCCAATGCGCACGCCGGTAAAGCTGCCAGGTCCTGCGGTGATTGCAAAAGCATCTACTTCTTCACAAGTAATCCCGGCGGCGGAAAGTGCGGCTTGCGTCAGAGGTATAAGCGTTTCGCTGTGGGTGCGCCCGCTGGCGGCAAAGCATTCGCTGACACATGTGCCGTCATGCAAAACTGCTGCGCCGGCTGCTTTAGCCGCGCATTCAAGGGCTAGGATTGTCATAGTAGGCCTTTCTTCGTTGTTTAATAGACGAATATTTTGCTTAAATTAAGTATACACCATTTTCCCTTACGCGGTCAAGTATTTGCCAAGCAGCGCAAAATATGATAAACTATGCAGGCATCAAAATAGCGGAGGTCACGTTTGCAAAACAAATCCCTCAATTATTCCGCTCGTCTGCGGGAACTGCTAACCACGCTATTCCCTGAACAGCCACCGTCGGCATATGTACGTACATATGGCTGCCAGGGCAACGTCAGTGATGGCGAGCGCTTGCAGGGTATGCTTGCGGAGGCAGGCTTTCTTTTCATTGATTCACCTGACGAGGCAGACTTTATCCTGCTCAATACCTGCGCTGTCCGTGAGCACGCACAGATGCGCGTTTTTGGCAACGTCGGTGCGCTCAAGCCAATCAAAGAGAGGCGTAAATCTATGCGAATTGCGGTCTGCGGATGTATGGTTCAGCAGGAGGGCGTTGCGGAGGAGCTACAACGCACATTTCCGTTTGTTGACCTGGTTTTTGGTACGCAC
>JAIRYC010000044.1 GCA_031267965.1 Oscillospiraceae bacterium
CCAAGTGAATATAATGGCATCAAAATCTTTAGCACAGATGGGCGAAAGCTTGACGACGCACTTGAGGACGAAATTGAGGGCCGTCTTCTGCGCGGATCAACGTGTCAGCCAGGTGAAGCAGGCATAAAGCTCGTAGATCACCGTGCGGCGGAGGCTTACATTGAGTTTTTGCGCAATGCTTCGCCAATCCCTCTTGGTGGGCTGCCAATTGCCGTTGACTGCGCGAATGGCTCGTCGTCGGTTACGGCGCAGCTATTGTTCGAATCACTTGGCGCGAAGGTACACATGCTGAGCAATCAACCGGACGGACGCAACATCAACAAAGATTGCGGCTCCCTGCATATGGAAAACTTACAAAAAGCTGTTGTTGAGCACAAGCTTGCGGCAGGCTTTGCGTTTGATGGCGACGCGGACCGCGTACTTGCGGTAGACGAACACGGCAGCATGGTTGACGGCGATCAAATTCTGGCTATGTGTGCGCTGGATATGCTTGGTCGCGGCGCATTGGTGAATAGAACGCTTGTAGCGACAGTGATGAGCAATTTTGGCCTGCGTGTATTTTGCAAAGAGTATGGCATTAACTTCCGTGCGGCTCAAGTAGGCGACCGGTTCGTTTTGGATGAGTTACTGGCGGGAGCGTATTCGCTCGGCGGTGAACAGTCCGGGCACATCATCTTTACGGCATTGAGCACCGCGGGCGACGGTCAACTGACGGCACTGCAAATTTTACAGATTATGCTGCGCACCGGCAAGCCGCTATCTGAGCTTGCGAATGTGATGGAGCATTGTCCGCAGGTGCAACGCAATATTCCGGTATCTCAGTTGGGCAAGCTGCGCCTTGCCGACGATGTGGAGATACAATCCGCCGCCGCGGAGGCGCAGAAGCTTCTGGGCGAGGACGGACGAGTGCTTCTGAGGGCCTCCGGCACGGAACCGCTTGTGCGTGTGATGGCAGAGGGGCGCGACGCCGGGCGGATTAAAACGATTGCACATGAATTGGAGGAGGTTGTAAGGAAGCAGCTTTTATAGGAAATATCACGGTATTCACCCCTTGAGAATTTAGCCGAAATATGTTATAATATCAATTACTAATATAATTTGGCTTTGGAGGTTCATCATGACTGCAATTACAAAAGATACCGTTATCGGCGATATCCTTGACGCAAACCGTGCAACCGCGCCGTTTTTCCTCAACATGGGGATGCACTGCCTTGGCTGCCCCGCATCACGCGGCGAAACCGTTGAACAGGCGTGCGCCGTCCACGGCGTGGACGCGGACAAGCTTGTTGCGGACATCAACGCTTTTTTGGCGACCGCATAAAAGTGCCTATTGCTCCCCCTGCCTTGCCGCATTTAACGCCCAGATTAAAGCAGGCGGCTGTTTGGGTGCGTCTGGGTGTGCACATCGCGGACGTTGGCACTGACCATGCGTATTTATGCGCATATCTTGCTTTACACGATGCAAAAGCGTCACTGCTGGCGTGCGATATTGCGGAAAATCCTTTGCAAAACGCCGCCCAAACGCTTGAAGCATATGGGTTAACCGATCGTGTTGAATTGCGCCTTTCTGACGGCTTAGACAATGTTAAGTCAAGCGAAGCGGACGACATTTTAATGCTGGGCATGGGCGGCACGCTTATATCACGACTGCTTGACCGCTGCGCATGGCTGCGGAACGAGCGCAAGCAGCTAATACTCCAACCGATGAGCCGCGCGGAGGAAGTACGCGCGTGGCTTTGTAATCATGGGTTTTGCATATTGGAGGAAGCTGTCGTCCGTGAGGGACGGCGGCTTTATATTGTTATGCGCGCGAGGTTCAACGCCAGCAATGCTGATGATTTCCCTTTTGGATACGCCTATTTTGGCGAGCTTCCTAAGTTAGACGCCACGGAAGCTAAAATTGTGCTGGAGCGCACTGCGGCACGCCTTGAGAAGAAAGCTCGGGCGTTGGGGGAAGCCGGTCAAGATGATGCGGCGCAGGAATCGTATGCTTTTGCGGCGGCGGTGAGAAATGCGGCGCATTGACTTCACTTCTGCCATGTGCTATAATGAACACTGGGAAATTGTGTTAGGAGTGCTTCGTTATGCTAAAAATCGCCGCAATTGGCCTTGGTAGCCGTACCGTTGAATACCTGACAATCATGCGCCTTTTACGCAAAAACGATGTGGAAATCACTGCGCTGTGCGATATTGCACCACAGGTTTTAAAGGACATCGGAGAACGGTTCAATGTTCCGGAAAGCCATCTTTTCGCCTCCGCTGAAGCGCTTTTTGCGCAAGGTAAAATCGCCGACGGGCTAATTATCGGCACACAGGACGCAACACATGCGGAAATAGCCAAGCCCGCAATTGGGCTTGGCTACACAATCCTTATGGAGAAACCCATATCCGGCAATTACGCCGAGTGTGTGCAGTTGGCTGAGCAAGCCAAGGCAAAAGGTGTGCGGATTGTCGTTTGCCACGTGCTGCGATATCATAACTACTATGAAAAAATTAAAGAAATTATCCGTTCAGGCCAGATTGGTAAACTGATAACGATCAACCACACTGAAAACGTAGGATATTTTCACTTCGCGCATTCCTATGTCCGCGGCGACTGGAAAATTGAATCGGAGTCCACGCCCGCCTTGCTTGCCAAATGCTGCCATGATATTGATCTTATTCAGTGGTTTTTTGATGAGAAGCCTGCTTTATCGGTCAGTTCGCTTGGCGACTTGGAATATTTTTGCCGAAAGAACGCGCCCGAAGGTGCAACCGAGTTCTGTCTTGGCGGCTGCGCGGTAAAAGAGCAATGCCCTTATGACGCTGAATATCATTATATTACTTCGCCTTTGCACAAAAGCACATTTGTCAAATTCAAAAAACGGCGGCTGACGGGCAAAGCCAGATCAACCAAGGCGGATGTTTATGAAGCGCTGCGCACAGGTCAATTTGGGCGCTGTGTGTTTCTCAACGATAACGATGTGTGTGACAATCAAACCGTCAGTGTTGATTTTGGCGACAGCCAAACCGCGCTGCTCACAATGACTGCTTTTAGTCAAAAGTGTTGCCGCAAATCGCATTTTATGGGCGCTAAGGGCGAATTAATCTGCAACCACAATGATTTGGTTATGAATATTTTCGGCAAAGGCCGGCGCAGGTTTGGCCTTAAATTTGCACTGCCTGGGCATGGAAACGGTGATGTCGGGTTGGTATTGCGCTTCTTAAAAGTGCTTTCCGGTGAGCTTGAGGATGCGCGTGACGTCACCTTCATTGAGCAGACACTGCCAAGCCACGCGATTATTGCCGCGGCGGAAGAAAGCCGGCACAGAAACGGCGAGAGGATCCGGATGGAGAAGTTCTTGCCGGCGACCCTGGCAAAGTAAACGTTGCACAGACAGCGGTACAACGTTTTGTCTTGATGCTTAAACCCCTTGGCGGCAAGGATGCCGTCTGCATATAAAACATCAAGGAGTCCACTTATGAAAAATCCACGCACAATTGACCCCAAGCGCAACCGCTGGATGTACGCGATCGGCACATCCGGACGCGACTTTTTTTATCAGCTTTACAGCGGCTATCTGTTTGCGTTTATCCTCTGCACAAAAAATCTGGATTCCGCCCAGTTTGCTGCTGTCAGCATTGTAATGGTCGGCTGCCGCGCGTTTGACGCTATTATTGACCCGATAATTGGCCGCATTATTGAAAACACACGCAGCCGCTGGGGACGCTTTAAGCCTTGGATTGTGATTGGCGGTGTGCTTGCCGCCTTTGCAACCATGATGATTTACACATTGCCTATTGATGGCTGGTCTTTCATTCTTTTGCTGTTCATTGGCAACGCACTCCTTTCGGCGACATACTCGCTCAATGACATTGCCTATTGGGGAATGCTGCCCGCGCTCACAAGCAAACCGGAGGAACGCACCAAGCTCACCTCGCTCTCACAATTTTTTGCTTCCGTGGGTTTTGCGCTGGCCGTCCTGCTTATACCTACGCTTACCAACGGTTCCAAGGCAATCGGCGGGAGTGCGGTCACCGCATACCGCATCATGGCCTTGCTTTGCTGCCTTGCCATGTGGGGGACGCAGTTGTTTACTGTCTTCGGTACACACGAACCGCCGCATACCGTACTGAACGCCCAAAAAGCACCAAAGCTCAAGCTGCGTGACGTAATCCGTATTGTGTTCAAAAACGACCAATTGCTTTGGTCGTCAGCCTCAACGTTTTTGCTTGGGCTTGCAGGCATAATATCCCAATCCAACCTCCTCATGTTTTATATTTATATACGCTTTGGTTACGAAGGCTCCTTAATTCCGCTCTCCTCCTTCGGTTTTGCAATCGGCGGTTGGCTCGCTACGGCCATCATGGCCAAGATGCATGAAAAATACGGGCGGCAGCGCACTGTTGCCATATCAAGTCTATTGTTTGTTGCCGGGAATGTGTTTATCCTGCTGACAGGGTTACTGATTCCGTCCGCTATGCAAATGCCGTTGTTCTTCACGTTTTCACTTGGGCAAATTTTAACAGGCTTTGGTAGCAACATGTTCTATATGACCATGCTCGTTTCCATCGCTAACACAGTAGAATACAATGAGCACCACACGGGCAAGCGCCAGGAAGCTCTGATTTTTTCAGTGCGGCCATTTGTATCTCAGATGTCCAGCGCGGTATCGCTGGCGGTAGTCAGCGCTGTATTTATTGTTCTTGGGTTAAACTCTGTGAGCACAGAAATGTCCACGCTCGAAAATCAGGCGGCACAAAATTTATTGGACGCTGCAACAAAGAACGCCCAAATCACAACCTTGCTCTCCGAGGTAGGCATGGAAAAAGTTCGGGTTCTGCTGATTGCCATAACGCTAATCCCCGCCGCACTGGTAGTAACCGCGTGTCTGATCTATCGCAAAAAATACTTCATTAACGA
Organism: Oscillospiraceae bacterium; assembly: GCA_031267965.1. Classification (GTDB taxonomy): domain Bacteria; phylum Bacillota; class Clostridia; order Oscillospirales; family Acutalibacteraceae; genus WRKY01. The sequence continues at coordinate 4,904 of JAIRYC010000044.1, forward strand.
AGAATACTACAACAAAATGCGGGAAGAAACCCTCGCGCGCAGCACGGAGGAATAATGGATAAGACGACGCAGCGCATTGATTGGGCGTCCGTACTTGGCTATGGCGTGGGCGCCGTAGGGCTGGACTTGAGCTATGGACTGTTCAACAGCTTCCTGATGAATTACTTTACGGATGTGCTGTTGATCAATTCCGTTTTTATTGGTCTTGTGGCGGCGTTCGCCCGCGTTTGGGACGGAATCAACGACCCGATGATGGGTACGATTGTGGATAACACGCGCTCAAAGCAGGGCAAATTCCGCCCATGGATCATGCTGGGTACAATTCTGAATGCAGTGGTGCTGGTTGCGCTGTTTGCCAATCCCGGTTTCAGCGTCGATAGCCAAAACCCCAGCATGGAGCTTTGGGTTTATGCTTCGGTCTGCTACGTCCTCTGGGGCATGAGCTACACTGTGGCGGATATCCCCTACTGGTCCATGGTGCCGACTTTTACAAACGACCCTAAGGCACGCAACATAGTTGCGGCAATCCCGCGCTTATTTAGCGGCGCCGGGCAATTGCTAATTGTTGTGCTGACGGTCAGAATGGTCAAAATGCTGGGCGACGGCACAGAAAGCAGCCAAACCGGTTTTATGCGCTGGGCGGCAATCTGCGGAGCAATTATGATACTGGCTTCGCTGGTGACGGTGTTTGCAACGCGCAAAATGCCGCGTGTATATCCCAACGCGCCCAAGGAGAAAATTACGCTCAAGCGGGCGTTCTCCGTCATTAAAAGCAATGACCAGCTACTTGTGTTTATGCTCACGGCCATTCTGTTCAACACAGGCTGGTACTTGACAAATGGTCTTGGGATTTACTATTTTAAGTGGGTACTTGGCGACTCGGACAAGATGAGCCTTTTTGGCATTGCGGCAGGCGCGGGGCAAGCGATTGGCTTGGTGTTATTGCCGGTTTTCTCACGCTGTTTTGGGCGCAACAACGTGGTCAAGGGCGCAATGGGCGCAACCTTTGTTGCATATATTGCTATGTTTATCTCTGGTCAGGCGCTGCAAAACCTTACGCTGTTTTTGGTGTTTGGCGCAATCGGCTGCATGGGCATTGGGGCCATGTTTGTGGCACAGACTGCTATGCTGGCGGACGTTGTGGATTACGGCGAATACAAAAACGGCGAGCGCACTGAATCTGTGGTCTTTTCCATGAAGAGCCTGCTTTTAAAAGCGGCCTACGCCATTCAGAGCTTGATTATTGGCGCCGGGCTTAAAATCGCTCACTATGACGGCGCACTTGCAGCTCAGCCGTCCGACGCAAAGTTGGGCATATCGGTAATGATGTTTGCTATACCGCCGTTGTTTGTGCTTGGCTCATTTCTTGTATTTCGGGCAAAATACAAGCTGGACGGCGCAAGAATGGACGAAGTCAGGGCGGCGCTTACTGAAGGGCTTAGCGCAAAGCAAATCAGCATGGAATCATAACGAAAAAATGCTGGACCACCGTCAAAAAATTACAATAGCGGAGGATATTCACCATGCACTGTCCACACTGTGGAAGCACAAACCTTGCATATTTCCCTGTTACACAGGTCAAGACTAAAAATCGGGGCTGTGTTGGCTGGGCGTTTTGGATTTTGCTGGCGGTTTTAACCTGCGGGCTTATCCTCATCATCCCGGCGATTACAAACAGCAAAACCAAAAGCAAAGTCCGCACACAAGCCGTGTGCCAAACTTGCGGGAATCGGTGGAATGCATGACGTTACTAGTCCTCGATGGCAATAGCCTGCTCAACCGCGCCTATTACGGCGTGCGTCCGCTGACAACCAAAGATGGGCGCTTTACCCATGCGGTGCACGGCTTTTTGCAAATATTGCTCAAGCTGCGGCAGGAAACGGACGACCCGGAAGCAATCGCGGTTGCTTTTGATGTACGCCAAAAAACCTTCCGCCACGAGAGGTTTGCGGACTACAAAGCCGGGCGCAAACAAATGCCCACGGAGTTGGCGCAGCAGTTTCCTTTGGTGAAGGAGCTGCTGCCGTTACTGGGAATAAAAACGGTTGAATTGCCCGGCTATGAGGCGGACGATATTTTAGGTACGCTGGCGCGGTCTGCTGCTCAAAACGGCGACAAAGTTTACATTGCCACTGGCGACAGGGATGCGTTACAGCTAATCAACGATAACGTAACGGTACTGCTGGCGGCTGCCAAGGGCGGACAAGCTGTCACTACGCGGTACACGCCGGAAGTTTTTAAGGAAGATTACGGCTTTTCACCAGCCGGGCTTATTGAGTATAAAGGCTTGTGCGGCGATTCATCGGATAACATTCCGGGCGTCAAAGGCATCGGAGACAAAAGCGCGCGGGATTTAGTTGCACATTACAGCACGCTGAAGAACCTATACGCTGCCGTAGACGCAGACGCGCCGGAGCTTAAAGCGCGTCAGAAGATATTGCTTGCCGCTGACCGGGAAAGCGCCTTCCTTAGCCGTGACCTGGGGCGCATTTGCTGTGACGCGCCCCTGCCGGAAACCGATGCGGCAACTTACCGTGTTCAGCCGCCGCAAGCTGCAAAGGCTACGGCGTTTCTGGTTGATTTGGAGATGTTCAAGATTCTTGAGCGGCTGAATTTACGCGGCGCTGGTTCTGTGCAGCAGGATGACAGTGACGCATCAAAATTTACTCCAAAAACGCTCAAAACTGAGCCCGACCTGGATGCGTTGCTGACCCGTTTGCGGAGCGACAAAAAGGTGTATTGCGTACTTGGCGCAGATGGGCTATATTTTTCGCTTCGTGATTCCGTTGTGCTTGCCGAGGGGCTGAACGCGGACTATGTTCCCTTCCTGAAAAAGCTGCTGGAAGACAAAAAGCTTGCAAAATATACTGACGACGCAAAGCCGCTCTATCGCCTTGCGCTTGCGCTTGGGATTCAGGCGCGAAATATCGCTGGAGATTCAGGACTGGCGGCCTATGTACTGCGCGGCGGACGTTCGGATTACAGCGCGCTGCGTGTTGCACAGGAATACGGCATAATCAACAACGAGGAAATTACAACTGGCAACTGCGCCGCCGTGTTGCCGTTGCTCTTCCCTGTACTAGAAAACGAGCTTGCCGAGCGCGGTCAGGACGGACTATACCGGGAAATGGAGCTGCCGGTCGCGGCTGTACTTGCTTCTATGGAGCACGAAGGCTTTTCGCTGGATTCCGCGGGACTGCGCAACTTTGGCATATCACTTCAGGCGGAGCTTGCTGTGGCGGGGCAGGAGGTTTGGCTTCTTGCGGGTGAGGAGTTCAATATTCTCTCGCCGAAGCAGCTGGGCGAAATTCTGTTTGGCAAGCTTGGTCTGCCAACGGGAAAAAAGACTAAAACCGGGTACTCCACCAACGCGGACGTTTTGGATAGACTCGCACCGGACTATCCAATTGTTGCGCGCGTGCTGGAATACCGCACACTCTCCAAGCTGAACGCCACATACTGTGTGGGACTGCTCCGTGCAGCACGGGATGACGGGCGCGTGCACTCTACGCTCAATCAAACGGAAACACGCACGGGGCGATTGTCCTCAAGTGAGCCGAATTTGCAGAATATCCCTGTGCGTACACCGCTTGGGCGTGAATTGCGCCGCTATCTGCGGGCCAAGGAAGGTTGTGTGCTGGCAGATGCGGATTATTCCCAGATTGAACTGCGCGTACTTGCCCACATGGCGCAGGACGAAAGGCTTCTTGCGGCCTTCCGCGACGGTAAGGACATTCACACAGTAACGGCGGCACAGGTGTTCGGTCTGCCACAGGAAATGGTCACTCCATTGCTGAGGAGCAGGGCAAAGGCTGTCAATTTTGGCATTGTTTATGGTATAAGCGCCTTCTCGCTGGCGGCGGATATTGGTGTTGCGCGTTATGAGGCGGAAAAATATATCAAGAGCTTTTTTGCGGCGTATTCGGGCGTTAAGGCGTATATGGATCAGGCGATTGCCGACGCAAAGGAGTGTGGCTGTGCGCGTACGCTGTTCGGGCGCACGCTCACCCTGCCGGAGCTGACAGCCAGCAACTTCAACACGCGCTCATTTGGTGAACGGGTTGCGCGCAACATGCCGATTCAGGGCACGGCGGCGGATATCATCAAGCGGGCCATGCTTAAGGTTCACGCGCGGCTTGCCAAGGAGCACATGGCGGCGCGCCTTATCCTGCAAGTGCATGACGAGTTGATTATTGAAGCCCCGCTAGAGGAGCAGGCAATGGCGGAGGCAATCCTTAAAGAGGAAATGGAAGCCGCGGCCGAGCTTTCTGTGCAGTTAGTTGCGGATGTGCACAGCGGCCAAACGTGGTTCGATGCGAAGGGATAATCATTTCATCCCCTTGTCAAAGGACAAGAAAACGGGCTACACTAATCAGTAGAGACGCTGTGGAGGATCAAAAATGGAAAACTTGCGCAAATTGATTCAGCAGCCATGCCATGTGCACTTTATCGGTATTGGCGGCGCGGGCATGTTCCCGCTTGCGGAGATTCTGCACGCACGCGGCTTTACAGTCACCGGCTCAGACAGCGGCGAAAGCGAAACTCTTGAACGCGTGCGCGCACTTGGACTTCCAGTCGCCATGCCGCAAAAGGCGGAGAATATTACCGGCGCAGATCTGATTATTTTTACCGCAGCACTTCTGCCGGATAACCCCGAGCTTGTCGCGGCGCAAGAGTCCGGCATACCTACGTACGAGCGGTCAAAGCTGCTTGGAGCGCTCACAGAAGGTTATGGCAACACAATCGGCGTTTGCGGTACACATGGCAAGACTACCGTCACAGCGATGATTGCGCACATTTTGCTCAAATGCGGCAAGAATCCCAGCGCGGTAATCGGCGGCAAGCTGCCCGCAACCGGTACAAACGGCGTTGCCGGCGGCCGGGAAACAATGGTTGTGGAATCCTGTGAATATAAAGATACGTTTTTAGATATCACGCCCACAACGGCGGTTATTCTCAATATTGACGCCGACCACATGGAATACTTCAAGACGATGGATAACCTGCGCCTTTCTTTCACGCGCTTTGCAGATATGGCGCAAACGGTGATATACAACGCTGACGACGAAAACACACGGCTTGCGGTGGCAGAGCTTACCGGTAAGCATTTGGTGTCGGTTGGGCTTGGCAATGATTGTTTTGCACGCGCAGAAAACATTACGCTTGAGCGCCAACTGCCGCACTTCACGCTGGTTGTCAAGGGTCAGGAATATGATGTTAAGCTGAATACGCCCGGTGAGCATCATATCCATAACGCGCTGGCAGCGCTGGCAGCATGCAGACTGGCTGGCGTTGACTGGACTGACGCAGTTGCCGCGGTAGCGTCCTTTGGCGGGGCCGGGCGACGTTTTGAGATTATGTGCAGGCACCGCGTTCCAAGCAATAACGTACCGCTCGGCGACAATACCGACAGACACACTGGCGATGTGATAACCATTGCCGACGACTATGCTCACCACCCCAAGGAGCTAGAGGTAACGCTGAACGCTGCCATGGGCATGGGTTACCGCAAGGTCTGGGCTATTTTTCAGCCATTTACTTTCAGCCGCACGGCAATGCTGCTAGATGATTTTGCGCGTGTATTGCAAATTCCGGACTACGCTGTACTCACAGAGATAAAGGGTTCTCGCGAGGTAAACACTTACGGCATACACACAAGCGATTTGGCCGCGAAAATTCCTAGAAGCATATGGTTTCCAACATTTCAGGAGATTGCGGATTACGTTACGGAGAGGATCCAACCTGGCGACTTGGTATTAACGCTCGGCTGCGGCGACCCCTACAAGGTTGGGCGTATTATTGCGGAGCGATTGAAGCGGCGCAATGACGCTAAATAACCGCTGTTCCCCAAAATGTTCATAGACATTTCACATTTGCGCCAAACAAAAGCTGATAAAATATGCGATAATTACCCTCATAAGAATGGGGGGGAGTTTTTTATGCGCACCTTGCTGGTGGGTCCGGGCGCAATCGGCGGGACGGTCGCCGTCTTTGCCGCTGAGACCGGCTTTGATTTTGACGTGCTCGGCAGACCTGAAGAAGCAGAATTTCTTGCAAAAAACGACTTTGTTCTCACCGGCTGCAAGGGCGAACACCGCGCACATCTGCGTGTATTCGGCAATATTGACGAGCTTGCTGCAGAATATGACTGCGTGCTAATTGCCACAAAAGCACAAGCGATGCCACACGTTGCGCGGGCGTTGTTGCCCAAATTACGTAAGGATTCGCTGGCGCTTGGTTTGCAAAATGGCATAACCACCGAGATGATGAGCGAGGTTGTGGGCGAGAACCGCACTGTGTCCTGCATGATTGGAATCGGCGCGACGGCACGCGGCATTGGTAAGGCAGAGATGACAAGCGGCGGACATTTTATAATAGGCAGGCAACGCCTGCAAGAAAACGTTCCAAAAATTGATAGCACAAAAGGCTCTCAGCTCGGTAGCACAACACACGATGAACTTAGTAGTTCAAGGCAACGCCCGCAAGAAAACGTTCCGGAAATTGATGGTACAACGCACAATGAGCTTAACAGGCGACGTCCGCAGGAATGCGTTGATGCGAAGCTTGAATATCTGCGCTCGTTTGTCAACGCGTGCCAACCTGCCGCAATCAGCGAAAATATTCTAGGTGATTTATATAGCAAGCTGGTTTTCAACGCCTGTGTAAACGCATTATGTGCCCTTTCCGGCATGACGCTTGGTGTTCTGCTTGACGACAAAAAGGCTCGCCGGACGTTCCTTTCCATAGCGCGCGAGGGTATGGCAGTCGCTGGAGCAATTGGGCTGGACGTGCCACCGTTTATGAAGGTATTGGATTACAACCTGTTGGTCAAACACCAAGGCAAATTGGCGGATGCGCTGTTTGGTAAGCTATTCCAGATTATAGGCAAGGTGCGCATTGGCAAGGTTCATCCAAGCACGCTGCAATCGCTTGAGCGCGGGGAAATTACAGAGATCGACTACCTGAACGGCTATTTTGTCAAGCGCGGCGACGAGGCAAATGTGCATTGCCCTATAAACACGCAAATCATTCGCATGATACACGAGATTGAGCGCGGCGAACGGAATATGGGTTTAGCAAATATTACGGAGATTGTACTGTAAGGAGAGCAGATATGAAACATGTCATCAAAATATACATCGTCCTTGTGCTGATTATTTCGGCGTTCACAGTATGCTACGCGGTTGCCTATCACCCAGAACAGAAGCCGCAGATTCCGGAAACAGACTACAGCAGCATTCAGCCGCTAATCAGTGCGGAACAGGCGGAAGTGCTTGCTAGTATACGAATCAACGGCTCGGGCGTATCCACCAAAGATTACAAGTGGGTGGCGTACCAGTCAGTGGGTACGCGGCATTACCCGCCCTATTACCAATACACGCCGGACAACCTTACGTGGTACATCACCTACTACCCAAAGGCTTGGGGCGGCAAAGACAGCGACACAGTAAACTGCTTTTTTGCTGAGCTTGACGGGCTGAACGGCAAGTTGCTTTATTCCGGCAAGTGCTCACTTACCGGAAGCCGGCTATCTCATGAGCTTAGGCTGAACGGCACACGATTGGAGCACCCGGCCGTTGGCTTGGACAGTGCGCCGATGTGGGATGTCTCCGAATACTTTCTTGGCGACAATAAAGTACGCATAATAAAGACGCTCACTGGTGACAGCTGCGAATATTATACCTATGATTTGAAAAGTGAAAAGGTCAGCGACAGGCTGGTATTATATACTTCCAGTCCGGCTGACAACATGGCCCCCATCGCCAAAATTAAATATGTTGTGTCCGAAAAAGAATATGTTAACGCTGAATATCTTTATTCCTATAACGACTTTTGGTCGCTCATAAAAGACGGAAAAACGCAGCCTGTCAGTAAGGATATTCACTTGGATTTGCGCACTTTGCTACCCATTTGAATGCAATTGCAACGTGTATGGGTGATATTTATGAAATGGAAGAATTTTTGGAATTGGCCTCTATATCACAAAGGCTTTTTGTATATAATGTAATTAATTATGTGCAAAGCAGGCAGAAAAGAAGATTTTTCCCAATCATGCCGCAAGACCTTTTTGGAAAAAGCTTTGCAGAATCTCAACAAGCCTATTTTGCGTGAAAACGCGAACAGGATAATTTACTGCAAGGAAAGGACAATCCATGAAACGAGAAATCCGCGAGGACTACCGCTCCGATGTCCTCAAGCAGGGCGAAGCAAAAATCAGCAGCCGCTCCCTCATGAAGGGTGCCGGTTTAACTAATGAGCAAATTTATCGCCCGTTCATTGGCGTGGTCAACAGTTATTCCAATTTTTTCCCCGGTCACAGCAACCTTGACAAAATTGGTCAGGCGGTGCATGATGGTATCCTCATGGGTGGCGGTACGCCCGTGGAATTCCAAACAATTGGCATTTGCGACGGCATTGTTATGGGCACACAGGGAATGCGCTATTCCCTTCCCAGCCGTGAACTGATTGCTGACAGCGTGGAAACCATGGCTCAGTCCCATGTATGCGATGCGCTGGTGCTTGTCTGTTCATGCGACAAAATCATTCCCGGCATGATTATGGGTGCACTGCGGCTGGATCTGCCATTTATTGTTGTAACGGGCGGCCCAATGCTGGCGGGCAGCTACAAAGGCAAGCGCGTGGATGTGCAGGACATTGCCGAATGTGCCGGCCAGGTGCTTGCGGGCACATTGGACGAGGAAGTCTATAAAGCATATGAGGACGAGGTTTGTCCCGGCTGCGGCAGTTGCCAAGGTATGTTTACCGCAAACTCAATGGCGTGCATGACCGAGGTTCTGGGAATTTCACTACCCGGCACCGGCACGATTCCAGCAGTTGCGGCACGCCGCTGCCACATGGCAAAGCAGGCCGGGACACTGGCGGTTGAGCTTGCAAACTATGATGTGGTACCTTCTTCGTTCATCAAGCGCGAAAGCTTTTTGAACGCCATCAAGATGGATATGCTCCTTGGATGCTCCACAAACACAGCCCTGCATCTGCCTGCGCTGGCGCACGAGTTGGGTATTGAAATTACGCTCGGCGACTTTGACACACTCAGCCGCACGACTCCGCATTGGGTTAAGCTTTCGCCCTCCGGCAAGCACCTGATGCAGGATTTGGACGCGGCGGGTGGCGTTTCTGCCGTCATCAGGCAGGCAATTGGCGCCGGCTTACTCAACGGCGATGTGCAGACCGTACACAGCAAGTCTTACAAACCCGGCGCAGAGGAAATCACGCCAAAAACGCTCGGTGAAGTAGTCGAAAAAGCCGAAGTGCTTGATGCAGACGTCATTCATCCCGTTGATAATCCTTATTCCGTCGAAGGCGGCCTGATGGTACTTAAGGGCAATATTGCTCCGCTTGGCGCGGTAATCAAGGTGGCGGGCGTTGACCCGGCGATGTGGGAGCATGAAGGTCCGGCGCGCGTGTTTGACAGTGAGCACAAGGCATTCACCGCACTGCTGATGGGCAAAATCAAGCCGGGCGACGTGATGGTTATCCGTTACGAAGGACCAAAGGGCGGGCCAGGCATGCCGGAAATGCTGATGTTGACGGCGCTGCTGTGCGGCCGTGGGTTGGATAAAGACGTTGCGCTTGTAACGGACGGGCGCTTTAGCGGACTTTCACGCGGCGGTGTAATTGGTCACGTTGCACCCGAGGCAGCACTTGGCGGACCGATTGCGCTTGTGCGCGAGGGCGATGCCATGCGGCTTTCGGTCAGCAAGCGCAGCATTGAAGTGCTGATTAGCGACGAGGAGTTGGAGGAACGCCGCAGGGAATGGACTCCGCCTGCGCCGAATGCAGCAAGTGGTTGGCTGGCACGGTACGCCAAACTGGTGGGACCTGTGAGTGAGGGCGCAGTGCTCAGTTGACTTATGCATCAAATTGTGCTTTCATGGGTGTGGCCGGAAACCATTTTTACCACACCCATAATTTTTGGGGAATGAAACGAAACATTCGCAAAGTGCTCTCGGCGCCGCTTTGCCTAATCATGATTTTCAGTGTTGGCATTTGCACAACGGCGCGAGGCCATTTTTAGTCGTTTACAGAAGTATCTGCCTGAAGACGAATTAGTTCCTATTTATGAAAACGGAACGTTTATAGAGCGGAAATACAAGAATGAGGATGGCCAATATTCCGCAAAAGTATGGGACAAATTTTCCGAAAAGCGCAACGTGTTCGTTGCTATCAACTTTCATCCAGAGAACTTCGCTGCTATCCCCGCACAGCCAAAAAGGCCCGCGGCATTCACAACCTATGGTCTACTTTTGAACTGTCTGAACGCTGACGTCGCGCACCAAACCGAGTTTCACGAAGTACTGTTTGAGTATTATCCATTATACTTCACTGCGTTTGATGAGTTTGAGGCAGTCTGCAAAACGTTACAAAAAAACGAGCGTCTTTTCGATAAAATCACGAATTTTTTCAGAAAGATTGTAAGCTGGTTTAAGAACCTTTTCAATTTCGGCCGCTAACAATAATTGCAAAAACAGGGGTGCGATGATTCACGTCCCTGTTTTGTTGTTAAAGTAATTATACACCGCGCGCACAGCAGGTTCAGTCATTCCCGGCACAGCGGCAAGCTCCTCCACCGTCGCCGCCCGGATTTTCTGCATAGTTTTGAAGTGCTTGAGCAACGCCTTCGCCCGCCCCTCCCCTATCCCGTCAATCTGCGTGAGCGTGCCCGACATTGTTGCTTTACCGCGCTTTTGGCGATGGTACGCAATCGCAAAACGGTGCACTTCCTCTTGAATCCGCCCAACGAGCGCAAACGCCGCCCGCTTGACCGTGAGCGAAATTTCGCCTCCGTCCAATGCAATGGCGCGGGTGCGATGGCGGCTATCCTTGACCATGCCAAAAAGCGGTACAGGCAAAGCAAATTCTTTCAGAATCGGTTGTGCGGCGTGAATCTGTCCCTGTCCGCCGTCTAGTAAAATCAGGTCCGGCAGACAGCCAAAACCATCGTTTTTGTCTTTTTCATCAACATAATGCTTAAGGCGGCGGCGGAGCACCTCCGCCATAGACGCATAGTCGTCCGCTCCGTCAACTGTGCGAATTTGAAAGCGCTTATATGCCCGCTTGAGCGGCACGCCATCCTCAAACACAATCATGCCGGCCACGTTCTGCGCGCCACCCGTGTGCGAGATATCGTACGCCTCAATGCGCGTTGGCGGCGTTGGCAATCCAAGCACACCAGCTAATTCGTCCAGCGCAGCAGTGGTTTTTCCCTGCCGACCCATATGTTGTGCAAGGTACTGCGCCGCGTTCGCCCGGCACATCTCCACAAGACGCAATGCCTCGCCTTTTTCTGGCAGGGCGATTGATATCTTTCTGCCAGCCTTTTCGCTCAACCAAGCGGCAAGCAGCGATATGTCGGCTGTTTCACCGTCTAAAACGATGCGGCGCGGGATAAATTCGCGCATGGTGTAGTAACGCAGGAGCAACTCGCGGCGGGCTTCGGGCAAACTGCCAATCTTAGCACCTCTGGAAACCTCCGGAAGCTCCTCACCACACGGCGTATCAATGATGAAATGCTCTGCGTCGGTCAGCTTACCATCAGCAAAACGCAGCACACACAGGCAGGATTTTTCACGCTCCCGCACAACGGCAAACACGTCTTGCTCCTTGTATGAGCTATTGACTACCTTCTGCCGACGGCTCAATTGCTCCATCGCTTTTATACTGTCACGCAAACGCGCGGCATTTTCAAAGTCAAGCGCTTCAGCGGCTTTCTCCATGCGGTTTTGCAGTTCTTCCATTGCCTTGGACTCACCTTGTTTGAGGAAAGACAGGGCGTCTGCAACACACTGCACATATGCTTCCTGCTTTATCTTGCCAGCGCACGGCGCGGAACACAGCCCAATGAAGAAATTCAGGCACGGGCGGCTTTTGCCTATATCGCGCGGAAAAACCTTTGCACACTGCGGCAAACGGAAAATTTTCTTAACGGCATCCACCGCTTGGTTGACTAACCACGCGCTCGTATAAGGGCCAAGGTACTGTGCGCCGTCGTCCGCGATTTGCTTGGCCTCGTAGAAGTTGCTCCACGGCGGCGGCGTGACGCGCAGGTAATGGAAACCTTTGTCGTCCTTAAGGAGGATGTTATATTTGGGAGCATGCTGTTTGATCAGTGAGCACTCAAGGAGGAGACATTCTTGTTCGGTATCGGTAAGAATTACGTCGAAATCCTCAACGTTTGCTACCATTGCGCGCACTTTTGTCATCAGGTTATGCTGTTGTGACGTAAAGTAACTCCCTACGCGATTTTTAAGCGCCTTTGCCTTACCAACATACAAAATCTGCCCGCGTGCGTCCTTCATCAGGTATACGCCCGGAGTGAGGGGAAGCGCATTGGCCTTGTTTTTTAGGCGGCGCAGGCGCTGAATATCAATCTCTTTTTCGGACATAGGATCTTCCTAATGCAATATGTTTGCGATTTGTTTCTATGGTCTCCGTGCCAAATCAATTATGGATTGCTGTGATTGTTGCCAAGTTATTTTTTTATTCAAAACTTGCTTGTCTTGCACAATTAAAATCAGCTACCTTCCCGTTGACCCAAAGCCCCCAACCCCACGCACTGTTTCCGGCAACGCGTCAACAGGCATAACCATTGGCATGAGCACCGGCAGAACTACCATCTGTGCGATGCGTTCACCCGGCTGTATACTGTATGCCTCATCGTATTGATTGACCAGCCCCACAAGGATTTCGCCGCGGTAATCGCTGTCAATCACGCCGACACAATTTGCCGGCACGATGCCGTGCTTGATAGCAAGCCCGCTGCGGGCAAAAACGAATGCCGCCATATCGCTCGAGGGCAGAGCGATCGCTATGCCCGTGGGTACAATTGCATGCGCGCCCGGCTCAAACGTTAGCGTGGAATCAATGCAAGCATACAGATCATAGCCCGCAGAGCCGTCGGTTGCACGGCGTGGCAATTGCGCGCCCTCACGCGTCAATTTGACGGGCAAATCAAACATATCAGCCAAGCCCTCCCTGTGCTAATATCTGTTATCAAAAATTCTCGTGGACTTTTTCTCACTGCGCGGCAGCTCGCCCATGCCGACCGCTTTAGCCATCGGCATAAAGCCTATCTGCTGCTTGAACGCCGCCTGTACCGCTCCCTCCAGCGCCGCACGGAATTGCTCATTCTCCACGGGCGTTTCGAAGAACAGGGTGAGCATATCACGACCATTCAGGTGGTCGATGATGATTTGATACTCGCTCGAGACATCGGCAATGTCCGATAATAATAAATCCACTTTGCCGGGGAAGAGTATCACACCTTTGACTTTTATCATATCGTCACTACGACCAAGTATTGCGTCGATGCGCGGAAAAGGCGAACCGCAGGGGCACTCACCCAGCACAGCGCGCGTCAAGTCGTGCGTACGGTAACGGATGAGCGGCGCGCCCTCCTTGCGCAGCGTGGTGATGACCAACTCGCCAATCTCGCCCTCAGGCACAGCTTTACCGGTCTTTGGGTTGATGATCTCGTAATAGAAAAAGTCGGTCCACATATGCATTGCGGAGCTTTGCGAGCAGTTGATACCAATACCGGGGCCATAAATTTCCGTCAGCCCATAGATATCATAAAGCTCAACGCCCAACTCCTCGGCAATGCGGCTGCGCATTTTTCCGCCCCAGCGCTCGGAGC
>JAIRYC010000062.1 GCA_031267965.1 Oscillospiraceae bacterium
AACAAACATGAAGCGCACACTTCTGCATAATACCAAGGCGTTTGACGTTTACATGGAGTGGTATACGCTTAAGGATCTGATTGTGCCGTTCATTGGGGAGCGCGCGCTGAGCCTGTTCAGCTATGCGATTTCCAACGGCAGCAGCTGCTTGATTTGCAGCACGTTTTTCCGTAAGATTCTAATAGACAGCGGTGAGAACCCGGACAATCCACAGCTATCGGAAACCGAACGTTTTTTGATGGACTTTGGCAAAGCTTTTGCGCAGGATCCTCATCATATTCCGCAGACTTGTTATGATTATTTGCATGCGCACTTTAACAATGAACAGCAAACGCTGCTCATTGCGTTTGCGGGAATTATGGTTGCCACAAACCTATTCAACACGGTGGCAAAAGTTTCACTGGACGAAGTATTATACACGTACACGAAAAAATAATGATGGATACATTGCTGATTAAGGGGCTGCGCTTATTTGCTTACCACGGCGTGAACGAAGAAGAAAAGCGGCTTGGGCAGTACTTTTTGCTGGATATCACCGCACGATTGGACGCATCCTCTGCATGTGTGAGCGACGATTTGGATGATACGGTCAGCTATGCCGCTGTGCTCAAAACTGCACGGAGCGCATTCACGACCTCTCGTTACGATCTGCTGGAACGCGCCGCGCAGGCTGTTGCGGACACAGTGCTTTCCACGTTCTCATCTCTGTGCGAGGCGACTGTGCGTATCCTCAAACCGGATGCGCCAATTGCGGCGGAATTTGACGCAGTCGGCGTGGAGCTTACGCGACGGCAGAGTAAGGCTGAGACTGCGGAAGGGCATCGGTGTGTGGTCGTTGGCATGGGCGCGAACTTGGGCAATGCGGCGGATACACTGCGCAAATCTTGTTCGAATTTGCGCCAACTTCCAAATACCGATATAGTGGGCACCTCATCGGTTTATAGGACCGTACCGTTTGGCTGCGCGCCAGGGCAGCCGGATTATTTTAACGCCTGCGTTTTGCTGAAAACGGCGCTATCGCCGCATGCTTTGTTGGGGGCGTTACTGGGGATTGAAGCTGCGCATGGGCGCACACGGCCATATCCGAACGCGCCGCGCACGCTGGATTTAGATTTGCTGCTGTATGAGGGCGTGCGTCTTGGTACGCATGAACTGACCGTACCACACCCGCGAATAGCGGAACGGGCGTTTGTGCTCATCCCGCTGAGGGATTTATTTCCCGGTGGCTGCGCGTTGGGGTTCTCATTTAATGCGAATATGGACGAAACGGGAGTAACCCGCACGGATTACCCGTTGCTATATGACTGACAAAAGCTGACGTGTTAGGGCAACATTGTGTGTGCGAATAATCTGCACGCCCTTTTTGTATGCAATAGCGTGCAATGCCGCGCTGGCAATGTCCAACTCCGATTCGGTCTGTGCGGTGAAAATTTCACGCACAAAGCGTTTACGGGAAATGCCGACTAATATGGGGTAAGCACTTTCCAATTCTTGCAGGGATTGGAAAAGCTGAACATGCTCGTCGTGCGTTTTGCCGAACCCAAAACCAGGGTCAAAGCATAGTGAGGATTGCTCAACGCCAAATGTTTTTGTCAGGAATAGGCAAGCTTTTATAAAGCTTTGAATCGTCTCAATAATACCCTTGGAATATGTGCTTTTTGATGTTGCGCCGCTCTGCCCGCCAGGGTTGTGCATGATAATCCAGCCCGCGCTGTGATGACGGACGGTATTGGCCATAGCGGCAGTGGGCATTCCGCTCACGTCGTTGACGATGGTTACGCCATGTTCGAGCGCAAAATCCGCAACCTCAGCATAGAATGTGTCTACGCTGAGGTTGCGGATTTTTCCGCGCAGGTTTTCAAGCACAGGCGCAATGCGGCTGATTTCTTCCTGTGCCGAGATACAATCCGCGCCGGGCCGGGTGGACTGGCCGCCGATATCAATGATATCCGCGCCCTGTGCCTGAAGTTCAAGCGCATGGGAGACAGCCGCATCTACACTGAAATAGCGCCCGCCGTCGGAGAAGGAATCCGGCGTAATGTTGAGGATACCCATCACACATGAAGCGCTTATGCGCCACTGATTATTTTGAAAACATGCCACTTGATATCACACATCCAAATTGCGCACATATTTTGCGTTGCGCTCAATAAAATCACGCCGTGGTTCGACCTTATCACCCATGAGGATGGTGAAGGTTTCATCCGCTTCCATAGCATCCTCCAGCGTCACGTGCAGCATCGTGCGGAACTCCGGATCCATTGTGGTCTCCCAAAGCTGCACCGCATCCATTTCGCCCAAGCCTTTGTAGCGCTGTACATCACAAGAACCACCTAGTTCGGCAATTTGCGAGTCACGTTCTTCGTCACTGAATGCGTAGAACGATTTTTTTCCTTTGCTGACCTTAAAAAGCGGTGGTTGTGCGATGTAGATATAACCATGCTCAATCAGCGGGCGCATGTATCTAAAGAAAAATGTCAGCAGAAGCGTACGAATGTGTGCGCCGTCAACGTCTGCGTCAGCCATGATGACTATTTTGTGATAACGCAGCTTTTGCAGGTTAAATTCCTCGTCAAGGCCGGTGCCAAGCGCAGTGACAACCGGCATGAGCTTTTCGTTGCCGATGACTTTATCAAGGCGCGCCTTTTCAACGTTAAGCATTTTGCCCCAAAGCGAGAGAATCGCCTGATATTTGCGGTCGCGCCCGGCTTTTGCGGAACCGCCGGCACTGTCGCCCTCAACAATGTATAGCTCTGTGAGTGCAGGGTCGCGTTCCGTGCAGTCTGCAAGCTTGCCCGGCAGGGAGTTACTCTCCAGCACAGATTTGCGGCGCGCCAAATCCCGCGCCTTGCGGGCCGCCTCACGCGCGCGGGCGGCATCAAGCGCTTTGGTGAAAATCGCCTTGGCAATTGAAGGATTTTCCTCAAAAAACGTCATCAGCTTGTCATAAACCAGCTGCGACACCATTTGGGTTATCTCGGTATTGCCTAGCTTGCCCTTTGTTTGCCCTTCAAACTGCGCGTCGGTGAGTTTAACGGAAATAATCGCCGTCAGGCCCTCACGCACGTCCTCGCCGGAGAGTTTTTTGTCAGCATCTTTTAGTATGCCGTACTTGCGCCCGTAGTCATTAAACACGCGGGTAAGTGCGAGTTTAAAGCCCGTTTCGTGAGTGCCGCCGTCAATGGTGTGAACATTGTTGGCGAATGAGAGGATAAGCTCGTTGTAGCTATCGTTATATTGCAGCGCGACTTCGGCTTCTTTGCCGCCTGTTGAGGCGCGGATATGAATCGGCTCGTCATGCAGCGCTGTCAGGCCGCGCACTTTTGTCAGGTAATCCGCGAAGCTGGAAAGTCCGCCCTCATAGCAATAAGCTTCAGTGTGCTCATTTTCCGGGTCGCGTTTATCGCTGAGAACGATGGCCAGCCCGGCGTTGAGAAACGCGCTCTCGCGCAGGTGGCGCTCAAGGGTTTCGAAGTCAAATTCAGTCGTTTCGCGAAAAATTTCGGGGTCAGGCGAGAAGGTGATTGTTGTGCCGCGCTCGTCCGTTTTGCCAACTTCAAGCAGATCGGTTTCAACGTTGCCACCATCAACAAAACGCTGATGCCAGCGCTTGCCGTCCTGACATACCTCCGCCTCAAGCCACTTGGAAAGCGCGTTTACTACCGATGAGCCAACGCCATGCAGTCCGCCTGCAACCTTATAACCGCCGCCGCCAAATTTTCCGCCCGCATGGAGCACAGTCAGCACAACGGTAACGGTTGGGATGCCTAGCTTTTCATTTAGGCCTACGGGAATTCCGCGCCCGTTATCGCGCACACGGATCACATTGCCGGGCAGAATATCCACTTCGATACGATCGCAAAAGCCTGCCAGTGCTTCGTCGATTGAGTTATCCACAATCTCATAAACCAAGTGGTGCAGGCCTCGCGGCCCCGTTGAGCCGATATACATACCCGGGCGTTTGCGCACTGCTTCCAGACCCTCCAGAACCTGAATCTGGCTGGCATCGTAGATTTCGTCCACTGCAGTGTTGAGTATTTCTTCACCGGGTATTGGCGTATTCTCCAAATCCATTTTTCTCTCCTATTGTTTGGAATGTAGCATTACGAAATTGTAATCATATCCCAAGTCCTCTAGAATGGCATTGGCGCTTGCGGTCCTTGGGCCGCGCTTTGCGCCATAAGGTCGCTTAGGAAGGATTTTTTCTTCTTGGGCGGCTTATATTTTGGAGGATTGTCCATCAATTTGAGCGCGCGTTTGCCTTTACTTGTCGCTAAAAAACGATTGATTTGAATTACGGGCGACTGCATATCGTCACACATGTAATCCAGCAGATAAGAGAGTGCTTCCTCATCGTTGTTAAGCTGGCCGAAGATTGTGACCGCGATTACCGATTGCACCTCGCTGGTGCCGTTCTCGTAGATATCGTTGAGGAGGTTGAATATGCGCTTGATTTTTTGGTTATCCCGTGTACGGATGGCTGCCAGAATTGGTTTTGCGCCGCCTTGTTTTTTGAAGAATTCCTCACTGAAAAACTCATCGTTACGGTCGATGTTTTCTTGATACGCCGGGCGCAGTTCGGGCAACAGCACGGAGAGACGGTTTGCCAAGGTGTTGGGGTCAAAGGCGGTAATTCCAGCCTTTGCCTGCGCGGCTGAAACGGTTTTGGAGCCTTTTTTGCCTTGCGTGCCCTTTTTCTTTCCGTAACGCTCACGCAGAGCCTCGGCGCATTCACGGGCGGCGGACTGTGCGTCGGCTTTTTCGGCAGTTTCCGGGTCGAGCAAGGTTACGAGCAGTTCTCGGGAGGCATCCTCCTCAGTTGCGGTTAATATAAGCTTAACACCTGATTGCTCAAGCCGCAATGTTGCGCTCTCACCGGAAAACTCTGCAAAAATTGCGTCCCCGTCCTCTTGAACATTCACACCTTTAGCGCCCTCAAAACCATTTCGTTTCAGCGGTTCATCAAGCGCGGAAAGTACGGTATTAAGCAACTGTTTGCGGTCGGTCATCTGTGGCTCCTAAATTGCATTTTAATTAAACACTATCCTATTCATTATACCACAATTGCATCCAAAAAGCAATTATGATATAATACGCTTCGTAAAGCGATGGAGGGAGGAAACACACAATGCGCGAAGTATCGTTTGCGGTTATTCTGGAGGATGAAATTGACGGCGCGGCAATGCTCCGGCGGCTTGAGCGCGCGGGGCGTACGTGCTACAAAAGCGAAGAACGCATTACGGAAAATTCTGCGCCGCGCTTTGTGGCTATGCTATTGAACCACGGGCATGAATCCGTGCTGGAGCACGAGAAGGTAACGTTGCGGATTATTTGCGACAGGGGCGTAACGCACGAGCTTGTGCGCCACCGGATTGGCAGTTATTCTCAGGAAAGTACGCGCTATTGCAACTATGCTGGCGAGAGATTTGGGCGGGAGATTACTTGCATTCGACCGACATTTTGGGAAGACTGCGACCAGCGGCTTGTGCTTTGGCGGCAGTCCATGCGTGAAGCCGAGCTTGCGTACTTTGCATTGCTGGATGCTGGCGCGACGCCTCAAGAGGCGCGGTCAGTATTGCCAAATTCTTTGAAAACTGAGATTGTTGTGACGTTTAATCTGCGTGAGTGGTGGCACTTTTTGCGCCTTAGGCTTGCGCCGACCGCACACCCGCAAATCCGTGAGGTGGCGGTAGAGATACAGCGCATTTTGCGTGAGAATATCCCAATGATATTTGATGATTAATTTATGTAGGCCAACGTAAAGCAATGTGAACGGATTGACAGGCCCATCACGTCGTGTCTGAACGCATTGCCGCTTATGACGCGATTGCCAACCCGGATGGTTTTGATGTAACCAATATCTTTGTTGACGGCGGCGTCGTGCGACAGGATAGTTAGCCAGTTTTTAGGGTTGCTTCCTAAGGTGATTGCCTTAGAGGGGTATTTGGCGTTATAGGTCTCGACATGAGCTTTGAACTCCTCAAGCGTGAAGCTTTTTTCGATAACAGAAACCACCTCCGGGCTGATTATACTGCCCTTTAGATGAGGGTAATCGGCAATACTGCCGCCCCAAACGCTGGTGACGTCAGTTGTTTTGCCTGCGCAGGAAGAGAAAAACGGTGCAAAGACGACTTCTCCGTTAAACGTGAGCATAAACGGACGTGGCGTGGAGTCGTCGTTTTCCATATTTAAAACGGAACGCACATTGCGCAGGGATGTTTCTGCCGGGATCCTGTTGGAAAACGACTGATCCGCTGTGTTGAGGTTTTCAAAATTCTTCCGACGTGCAAAGTTGTATGACGCCACGACCTGTGCTTTGAACGCTTCAGCATCCGTGCCGCGCCCAATTTCGGCCTCAACAGTACGCGCGAGGTAGTCTGTGAGACTGTAACCTTTTCCCACAAAGAGGACGGAAGCGGGCGGACTTGTTGCATCTATGGCGAGGGCGCAGCCGGGATAGTAATGCAACAGGATATCCGAATAGGCCTTGCCTTTTTTTGCCATAGCAATAGCGCCATACTGGCTCATGCCAACGCCATGCCCGTAGCCGTAAGCAGTAAACACCAGCGACTTAATCTGTGAAGCTGTGCTTGGCTGTTGGGTTGTGGTGACCGGTATATTTGAGGTTGGATTGCTTGTTGGGTTGGTTGGAACGTACGGCGCGCATGTTGGTTCGGTAACTATAGCCGGCGGCTTTGTGGCGGGTTGGGTAAGGGCAGATATTGCATCCGGCTGCGAATTCCGGCCCGTCTTCTTCTCAATGAACTGGGAGAGGGTTTCATCAACGATTGTACTTGTATCCGGTTGAGAGGGCTGAAGTTCGGGCGGAGGCACATCGGTATGGTCCGGTGCTGAATTTTCAGTGCTGGTGTCAGTCATGCCGGCGCTTTCGGATGCGTCGGTGGTGGCGGACAAGTAATATCCGCTATCCTCAGGGGCGAGGGTTTGCTCAGCGGAAGTCAACAGGAAGGTTAACGGGCTGATAAAAATAGCCGTAAAAGAAAGAAAAGCACACAAAAACTTAAACAGGGGCGGTTTGAGGCGCGGCATCGGAAGCTCAGCGGGTGGATTGGGTGCGGCAGACTGCCAATGATCCAAAGACGCCGGACCTGAATCCAACGTCTGATTGTTGAACTGTACTTGTTTCCAATCGTCATCTGTGCGCATTGGTAACCGCCTTTATCACTGACCTTTTCTTTTATTGCAAGCGGTAAAAGGTGTTTGTCCGCTTGTCAATAGTTAATAACCCAGCAGCTTGGCCGGAGCTACGCGTGTGCCATCAATGGCAAGCTCAATGTGCAGGTGGGCGCCTAATGCGTTGCCGGTTGAGCCAACATAACCAATCAATTCGCCACGCTTGACGGCTGCTGTGCCGCAATAGAAAACATTGGTGTTGCTGATGCCTGGCTGCGCTTTTGTGACCAAAACAGGCGTATTGCTTGCTTTTGCAAACTTGTTTAGGTGCGCCATGATAGACTCGACCCGCCCGTCTGCGGAGCGGAACACGGCAAGATTGCCGTAGCTCGTAAGCTGGTTTTTGCCATCAATCAGTTTGTAATACTGGTAATATGAGATTGTGCCGTCAGCAATGGCATAAATTGGAGTGTTTGTTGCAGCGGCAATATCGTGTTGACCGGGCCAGCCGTTATCTTTTGTTGCGGGAGAAAAGACAGCGCCTTTAGTGGTTATGGGTTTAGCAAAATTCCAAGGTACGCTGACTTTGAGGGTTGCGGCTTTGCCGTTATAGGTTTTGACGGTGATTGTCGCTTCGCCTTTCTCCTTTGCAGTCAGTTTACCATTGCCGTCAACGGCCACAATTGCGGAGTTGCTGGAGGAATACGTCCGTGCCATTGCCGTGGTGGTTGCGTTGAAGGTTACGGCAGTGGCGGCGGTTTTGCCCTTTTCAAGCGTTGCTTCGGTTTGAGTAAATTTCACTGAGGTGGGCGCCGCTTTGATGTTCACGGTAATCACGGCGCTTTTTCCGTTATCGGTTTTAGCCATGATTTTGGTTGAGCCGACCTTGACGCCTTTGATTTTTCCGGCGGAATCTACCGTAGCAATTGATTTATCTGCGGTGGCGTATGTAAGCTTGCGCTGCGTGTTGGATGGCGTAAGGTTAAGGGTACTCTGCCATGTTTGGCCAACACCAATGGTCGCGTTCGCCACAGAAAATGCGGCTTTGGTGGGCGGGACAGCTTTTAGCAATGTATCAAGCGGCTTGATGAGCGAGCTGACTGCAGCGCCTAAAACCGCCGTCTTTCTTGTGGTAACAGTTATCGTGCAGATGGCGGTGCGGCTATCGTAATTTTTAACAGTAATGTTTACTTTGCCGGTTTTGTGGGCGACCATGCGCCCTTTTGCGTCGCCGCTGACGATTGAAATATCGCTGCTGTACCAAGTCATGTTTTTATAGGCGTTTGAAGGCGTGGAAACGGTATTCAGCTGTAATGCAGAACCGATATACATGGTTGCGTTCAAGGGCGTCAGCGCAAGCGAGGTTGTTGCAACCAGATAGGCGGTTTTGAGACTGTTGGCCTTGGCGTATTGATCTGCCGGGCCGCCCTTATAGCAGTTGAGCACAACATTGGGTGAGCGGTCAAACGCGTGGTGTCCGATTGTTTTGACGGTATTTGGAATGATAATTTTGGTGAGGGCGGAGCAACTCTCAAATGCGGACCAGCCGATTTTGGTGATGGTTTGCGGCAGAGCGACCTCTTTTAGCGCCCAACAACGCTCAAATGCACTCATGGGGATTTCGACTATTGTTGGCGGGATATCCACACCCTGAAGTTTATCGCAGGAATAGAAAGCATACGCGCCGATTTTTTGCACGGAGTACGGGATTGCGACATTGATGAGTGTATTGCAATCCTCAAACGCGGCGGAAGCAATTTCACGCACGGGTGCGCCGCCGAGCTTGTCGGGTATGGTCAGGTAGGAGGCCTTGCCCTTGTAGTCGGTAATGATTGCACGCCCGTTGGAAACGGTATAGACAATACCGTCGCTTTCAGCACCGTTCGCAAAGCTGGAAGGCAGAATAAACAGGATTACGGCAAGCAGCGCCGCGAAGATTTTTGTGAGCCTGCGTTTCACGGATTTACACCTCGATAATTTTTGTCTCGACAATAATAACACATTTTCATCAAAATTTCCAGTACAAAATGATTAAAAAATCTAAAATTACCAGAAACTCTACCAAAAATTCGACAATAAACGCAAACAATAAAAAGCTTGCGCATATCTTCGCCGCATGGTATACTTTGGGCTATATTACAAATATGGGAGCGACGACCTATGCCAAAAGCCTTGATCGCCATGTCTGGTGGTGTGGACAGCTCCGTCGCCGCATATCTTATGCAGCAGGCGGGCTGTGAATGTGTTGGCGCGATGATGAAGTTGTATCGAGGCGGCACTGACGAAGTACCCGGGCGCACATGCTGCTCGCTTGCAGATGCGCAGGATGCCCGCAGCGTGGCGACGCGCTTGGGTATGCCGTTTTATGTTTTTAACTATACTGCGGATTTTGAGAGCAAAGTGATAGAGCGATTTTGCGGAGAGTACCTTGCGGGGCGCACACCAAACCCTTGCATTGACTGCAACCGCTTCATGAAATTTGAGCTGCTGCTGCTGCGGGCACGGCTTATGGGTTGCAATCTGCTGGCGAGTGGGCACTATGCGCAGGTGGAGCAGTCAGGCAGTGGGCGGCATTTACTGCGTAAGGCGCTGGACAGCGGAAAGGATCAGAGCTATGTGCTTTATATGCTCACGCAGGAACAGCTGGAGGCGGTGCGTTTCCCGTTGGGCGGCATGACAAAGCAACAAGTACGTGAGTTGGCGGCGGATTTGGGCTTTTGGAATGCCGAAAAGCCTGACAGCCAGGATATTTGTTTTGTGCCGGACGGCGATTACGGGACATTCCTTGAGCGGCGGCTGGCACTCAGTGATAGTGTAGGTCATTTTGTTGATTCAAGTGGCGCGGCTTTGGGCGGACACCGGGGACATTACCGCTATACAGTCGGTCAGCGCAAGGGGCTGGGGCTGGCGTTCGACAGTCCACGCTACGTGCTTTCCAAAAATCCGGCGGCGAATACGGTTACACTTGGCAAGCGGGACGAGCTTTTGCGCTGTGAATGCGTGCTGGAGGATATCAACCTGATTGCGCTGGATTCAATTGAACAGCCAATGCGCATAAGCGTGCGCACACGCTATCGGCAAAAAGAACAACCCGGCACAGTCACGCAGACTGCGCCAGGTACACTGATGATTATATTGGATGAGCCGCAGGTTATTGCGCCCGGGCAGGCGGCGGTGATTTATGACGGGGAATACGTTGTTGGCGGTGGGACAATTATTTAACCTGCCGCAAACTGTGCGTTGTAGAGCTGTGCATAGAAGCCATCCTGCTCCAGCAACTGATGATGGACGCCTTGCTCAACAATGTCGCCGTCACGCAGAACGAGGATTATATCCGCGTCACGGATTGTGCTCAGGCGATGGGCAATCACAAAGCTTGTGCGTCCGCGCATGAGGTTACGCATTGCCTTTTGAATTTGCGCTTCTGTGCGCGTATCAACACTGCTGGTCGCTTCGTCCAGTATGAGGATCGGCCTATCCGCAAGGATTGAGCGCGCGATTGTGAGCAGCTGCTTTTGTCCTTGTGAAAGGTTTTCGGCATCCTCGGAGAGATGTGTGTTATAGCCTTCGGAGAGCGTTTGGATAAAGTGGTGCACATGCGCTGCCTTTGCTGCGGCAATAACTTCGTCGTCCGTTGCGGTAAGCCGCCCGTAGCGGATGTTTTCCATAATCGTGCCGGAAAACAGCCAGGTATCCTGCAAGACCATACCGAAGCCCTCGCGCAAAGCATGGCGCGGCAGCTCGCGTACGTCGTGGCCGTCTATAAGGACTGCGCCGCTGTCAACGTCATAAAAACGCATGAGGAGCTTGACCAGCGTGGTTTTGCCGGCACCGGTGGGACCGACGATGGCCACGGTTTGTCCCGGCTGGACGGCGCAGTTGAAGTTTTTGATGACGGTTTGCTCCGGCAGATAGCCGAAGTGTACGTCATTGAAGGTGACGGCGCCATGAAGCTCTTCCGGTGCGGCGAGAACGGCTGCGTCGGCAATTTCTTCTGATTCGTTGAGAAACTCAAAGACGCGTTCCGCCGCTGCTGCCATGGACTGGAACTGGTTGCCCACCTGAGCCAACTGCTGGATTGGCTGCGTGAAGTTGCGGATATATTGCACAAACGCGAGGATATCGCCGACCTGAAGTGCGCCGCTCATAGTCTGGAACGCGCCATAGACGACTACACCAACGTAACCCAGATTGCCGATGAAGTTCATGAGCGGCATCATCAATCCGGAGAGGAATTGGCTTTTCCAGGCGGAAACAAACAGGCTGCTGTTCGTTTTCTTGAAAGTATCCAGGGCTGTTTCTTCATAGCCGAAGAGTTTGACGACAGTTTGCCCGGTAAAGGTTTCCTCAACCTGGCCGTTGATTTCGCCCAAATATTTTTGCTGACGCTTAAAGTATTTTTGGCTCAGTGACATAATCAGGCCGATAAGCCCGAAAGAGAGCGGGATAAGCAGGAATGCGATGAGCGTCATACGCCAGCTGGTGATAAACATCATAATGGTTATGCCTATCAGACTGCCGGCGCTGAAGATGAACTGCGTAAAGCAGTTTTGCATGCTTTGCGAAAGCGTATCAATGTCATTGGTAATGCGCGATAGGATATCGCCGATTGGCTGACCCTCGAAATAACGCATGGGCAAGCGGCTGATTTTCTCGCTGATTTCACGCCGAAAGTTGAAGCAGAGCTTTTGCGTAACCTGCGTTGTAAGCAGCCCGGTGGTGAGGTGCATAAGTCCGCTCACGCCATAAACTAACAGCAGGAGGCCGAGAATGAAGCCTATTTTGCCTAAGTCAATACTGCCTGTGCCGAGGAGCTTGGAGGTCAGGCCTTCTTGCAGGAGATTGGTCGCGCGACGCAGGATTTCGGGGCCTATGACAAAGCTGGCAGTGCCCACAAGAGAAAAGAACAGGATCAGAGTTACTTGAACCGGATACGCAGCAAAGCGGCGCAAGAGCTTGCCTAGTGTGTCCTTGAAGTTTTTTGCTTTTTCACCCGGAACTGCGCCCATGCCGGGTTCGCCAAAGCGGCGGCGTGGCGCGGTATTTTTATGCTCAGCCATTTTGTGCACCTCCTTTTAAAAGCTCCTCTTCGCTCAACTGACTGCGTGCAATTTCTTGGTAAGCCGGACAGGTTTTCATGAGTTCCCCATGCGTACCACGCCCGACTAAGTGCCCTTCATCCAGTACGAGGATTTGATCCGCATGGAGTACAGTGGCAATTCTCTGCGCCACGATGATAAGAGCTGCACCGGAGATTTGGGTGTGCAGGGATTGGCGCAGAGTCGCGTCCGTCTTAAAGTCCAGCGCGGAAAAGCTGTCGTCAAAAACAAAAACCTTGGGGTTCTTGGCAATTGCGCGAGCAATCGCGAGCCGCTGTCGCTGTCCGCCGGAAACGTTTGTTCCGCCTTGAGAAATCTCGCTGTTATATTGCTCATCTTTTTCGAGGATGAATTCTTCAGCTTGCGCAATACGGGCGGCGCGTGCTACATCGTCTTCCGTCAAGCCGTCGGAACCAAAACGCAGGTTGCTGTCGATTGTACCGCTGAACAATATAGCCTTCTGCGGCACGTAGCCGATGAGTGAGCGCAGCTTTTTCTGGGAAATGTCGCGCACGTCTATGCCGTCAATTGTCACACGACCTCCGCTGACGTCAAACAGGCGTGGGATCAACTGAACCAATGTGGATTTACCACTGCCGGTGCCGCCAAGAATCGCCGTAGTTTTGCCGGTCTGTGCGGTGAAGCTGATGTTTTCGAGCACATTTTCTTCAGCACCGGGGAAGCGGAAGGATACATCATCAAAGGCGACCTCACCGTGCCAGTCGCTGATATTATCCAGCGGTTCAGGCGGGTCAAGCACGGTTGGCTCTGTGGCGAGAACTTCGTTGATACGTCCTGCGGCAACTTCGGCGCGCGGCAAGAAGACGAAGATCATGGCCAGCATCATAAAGCTCATGACGATTTGCATGGAGTATGTGATGAACGCCATCATATCGCCCATACGGAGAGTACCGGAATCCATGCCTTTGGAACTGAACCAGACGATTGTGACCATCAGCGCGTTCATAAAGAAAAAGAACAGCGGCATGAGTGTGGACATTGCCCGGTTGACAAACAGTTGGTTTTTAAGCAGGCGGCGACTGGCGGTATCAAAACGCTTTTCCTCGTGCTTTTCGCGGCTGAAAGCGCGGATAACCGGTATGCCGGTCAGGATTTCGCGGCTGACGAGGTTGAGCCTGTCGAGCAAATCCTGCATAATGCGGAATTTGGGCATAACCGTAAAGTTGACGACGATCAACAGGAAGAGCAGAAAGCCGACGGCAACGCCGAGAATCCAGCTCAGGCCGGTTTTGGTTTGCAGGACGTTCCAGACTGCACCGACGCCGAGCATGGGAGAGTAGAGCGCTATGCGGATGAGCATGACTAGCGCGAGCTGTATGTGCTGTATGTCGTTAGTTGAGCGGGTGACCAGCGACGCTGGCGAGAATTTATCCATTTCGGCACGTGAGAACGAGAGTACCCGGCTGAACAGACGTGTACGCAAATTGCGGGAGACTCCGGCTGCGGCACGTGAGGCGAGTAGAACCACCAAAATCCCACAGGCGATTGACGCAAGTGAAAGCAGGAGCATCATTCCACCGGTTTTGAAGAGATAATCCGTTTGAATTTTGTCGACATCCATTTTGAGCGCTGTATATTCCCAGCGCACCAGCATAATTGAGTAGGCATTTCGCTGCATGTCGCCCATTTCGCCTTGCGCGGCAACTAACTTTTGAATATCAGACAAAACCTCAGCTTTGGCGGCTGGGTCAGCCATTTCTTTCGCGCTGATTTTTTTGACGTCGAATTTTTCCGCCAAAGCCATAATTTCTTCACGCATAACGGGGTCTGTATCCTCGGGCAAATTATCTGCGAGCGGCCCAAGCGCCAGGATAGACATGGGAGTGCGCAGAATTTTGTCGAGATGCCGGCGCTGGCCCTTTTCATCGTCGCTGCGCGGAAAGGAAAGCACTAAGCTCTGCTCTGCTGCAGGGGATTCCGGGTCTTCGCGGCGATACGAGTCGGTCAGCACTTGCACATCTTCATTTGGCATAAAAAGTGTTAGGGCCTGCAGTGTTTGTGGAGATATCCTATCCGGCACTGCATCGGGAATTCCACTTTGCTGAATCCCCACGTCGACTAAGTCCCTCGTATATGACGGAATAGCCAAGTCGCACTGCACCTGCACAAGCAACAACAGGATAACGAGCAACAACGAGCCAAGGCACTCCTTTAAATATCTGATCAATTTCACTTTATCAAACCTCCCCAAATAAGTTATGCGGAAATAACCGCATAACCGTTGTCAATGTTTAGCAACAAAATATCGCCCACAGTGCAGCAAATTCCGGTACTGTGGGCAACAGCGAATCAACTACTCTGCTTTCAGCGTTTCAATTTCCCCAGCCTTTTTGCCGGTCGGAATTAACAGCAATGCGCCATCCTCAAGAAGGATAGTTTCCAACAGGTCGCCGGGGTTGATGTTGAGAGCAACGCGGAATTCGCGCGGGACGCAAAAACGTCCGAGACTGTCTATAGCGCGAGGCACGCCGCCGATTTTGGATGTGTCGATAACCATTAGAATTCTCCTACCCCTGTTAAAATCGCAATTTTTTTGCACTGACAAACTCTACCATATCAGTGTTTAAGACTATAATAGCACTCCAAAGGCCATTTGTCAAGTTTTTATGCCTGAATTTTACAAAAAAGAAGTAAAACGGCACCATTCTCTTGGAATGATGCCGTCACAATCAAACCACCGCATAGCGGGATTAAAGCTTATTTTGTAAACATGAAGATTTTGGAAAGGAATAAATCCCATACCGCAAATTTGATGGATTCCCAAATCATCAGGAAGAACTTACCAATGCTATCAACCTTGACCGTGACGTCGTGACGGTCGTTGTATTCGTTCTCGCCGTTGGGGTTATCATTGAGCGTGTCGTAGGCCGCTTTAAGGAGAGTGGTGGCGTTGGTGACGTCATTTTCAGTTGCGGCTACGTTGTTATAGACCAATTGAGCATTGATTTTAGCAAGCTCAAACGGCTTCCAAGATTCAGCAGTGTAGCCAAACTGGCTCGGGAACTGAGCCAAACGAACCTGCTCGTAGAGCGCGGCACGGGAAGACCCGTCCAGAACGGCGGCAGTTGGTGTGGTGAATTTGAGGCTATCACTTTGAGAGTAAGCAGCACCACTGTGGTTGTGGTCAGTGACGACAACGATAACTTCGTATTCTTTTTCCGGTTCTGTGACGATGGTAATCGTCTTACTGTTACCATAGTCTGCATTGTTGACCGTCCATTTGTAGCCTTCAAGCGGCGCCCAGGCCAAGTCTTCATCGCCATTAATCTTAATGGTAAGGTCAGCGGTCAATGTGACTGTGCGGGAGAAACCGCCATAAACAAGCGTCCCGGCTTCGGGATTAAACTTAGGATAGCTGAGTTGGCCGTTTTCATCTGCGGTGTGCTCGCTTTTGATGGCGATTGTTACGTCTGTGAATTGATCGCGCTCATTTTGGGGCAGACCATCATCTGGGGTATACGCAGCAAAAGCACTGAAACCGATGGCAACCGTGGTGAGGATGATGACTGCCGCAAGGATTGTGCTAAGCAGTCGAAAGGTTTTTTTCACAGGGATTACCTCCTAAATGTAATATAGTGGCTGTTAACCTCATGCCTATTGTATCAAAGTTGCGGGAAAAATGCAAGCCCTTTTCCCGAAAAAATCAAAAAAACTTTCGCTGATTTGCCAAAATAGACAAATCAGCGAAAAAATTACCACAAAACGGTAAAAATTATCCGAGAATTTCGCCGATGGAATCCGGGGCAAGTCCTGCCGCATTGCTCTCGTCGGTGTCCACATGCATGGCAAGCGCAAAGTTGGGATGGACGCGCACGACCACGTCGCCGAACGTCAGCGAACGGTCGCCTGTTTGTACGGCAACCTGCACAATCTGCTTGTCAGCCAGGGTATATTTCTCCGCATCCGCCGGGGTCATATGAATATGGCGTTTGGCGACAATGACGCCTTCCTTTAGATTGACGCTGCCGTTTGGCCCCACGAGCGTGCAGCCGGGCGCACCGGCGGTGTTGCCGCTCTCGCGGACGGGCGCTTTAATGCCGATACTGCGCGCGTCGCCGGCGGATAGTTCAACCTGGCTTGCCGGGCGCACGGGTCCCAAAATGCTGACGGAGGGGAACTCACCCTTTGGACCGGCCACGCGCACACGCTCTTCACACGCGTACTGCCCGGGCTGGGACAAATCCTTTTTGTGTGTCAGTTCGTGGCCTGCGCCAAAGAGGGTAGCCAAATCTTCACGGCTGACGTGGATGTGGCGGGCGGAAGTTTCGATTAGGACTGGTTTACTCATTTGTGATGGTTCCTTTCTTATCTATGAAGAACGTGACAGCGTTCACTAAAATTCGTGTATAAACAGCCCGCTGAGCAGCTTTGGCTCGAACCATGTGGACTTAGGCGGCATGATTTCACCGGCGTCGGCAATGGTCATCAACTCGTCAAGTGTGGCAGGATAGAACGTGAAAGCAAGCTGCATGTCGCTTGTGGCGCGGCGTTCAAGCTCAGCCAAGCCGCGGATACCGCCAACAAAGTCTATGCGGCGGTTTGTGCGCGGGTCGTCAATGCCGAGAATTGGCGCGATGAGGTTGTTTTGCAAGATGGATACATCCAGTGAGCCGACAGGGTCCTTTGGGTCGAAGGAGCCTTCCTTGGCGCGCAGATGGTACCATTCGCATTGCGGCGTATCGCCTTTGTTTGTACGGATACACATGCCGAACGAATGCGGTCTGCGTGGACGAATGCGTTCCCCCGGCTCCGCCTTTTCGACTGTGAACGAGCGCTCGCATTTTGTGAGGAATGCCGGAACGGTCAACCCATTAAGGTCGGCGATAACGCGGTTATAGTCCATGAGCTTAAGCTCATCGGAAGCGAAGAGTACGGCAAGGTAGTAGTTGAACTCTTCCTCACCTGTGCAAGACGCTTGAGCTTCACGCCGTTGCTGAGCCACGCGCACTGCCGAGGCGTGCCTATGGTGCCCGTCTGCTATATAAAGACTTTCTGTCTGTGCCAGCTCGTGCCGGATTTTCTCCAGATACGCCGGGTCGTCGATAACCCAGATGGTTTGGCGCACGCCCTGCTCACTCACGAAGTCATACACGGGATTATGGTGCAGATGCCAATTATTCAGCATTTCGGTCAGCGGAGGGCATTTACGGTAGGTCAGAAAGATAGGCCCGGTTTGTGCACCGAGGGCGTCCACATGGCGGATTCGGTCGGCTTCTTTGTCGGCACGTGTCATCTCGTGCTTTTTTACGTGCCCGTCGATGGAGTCTTGCACATTGATTGTCCCAACTAGGCCTAACTGCGCACGGCCATCCATAATTTGACGGTAGATATAGGCACAGGGCTTATCCTCGCGGATATAGGTGTCCGCTTTACGCTGCTCAAAAAGCGCTTTAGCCTTGGCGTAGACCTCCGGGGCATACGGATCCTGATCTTCGGGGAACGAGGTTTCGGGTCTATCTATGCGCAAAAAGCTACGCTCCTTGCCTTTGACCATTTTGCGTGCTTCGGCGGTATTCATTACGTCATAAGGCAACGCGGCGGCTTCTGACGCATACTCCGGCTTTGGGCGCAATGCGCGGAACGGACGAAAATCTGCCATGTGTTGACCTCCGGATTTGGTGTTTAGGCAATCGTAGGGGCGCGTCATGACGCACCCTGTCATATTCTACACGATTCGAGTAGGTTTGTCAATCGCGCGCAATCAGTACCCAATCAGTGAGCCGCAACTGTGACAGTGGCAAATCGCTATTGCCAGCGCGTCCGCGGCATCGTCCGGCTTAGGGATAGACGGCAGATTTAGCAGCAGGCGCGTCATTTCCTGCATTTGCTTTTTCTCTGCACGCCCGTAACCGCAAACGCTCTGCTTAATCTGTAGGGGTGTGTATTCCCCAACCTTCAAACCTTCCAGCTGAGCGGCAAGCAATAATACCCCGCGTGCCTGGGCCACGTCAATGGCGGTTTTGGTGTTGGTGTTAAAGAACAGCTTTTCCATGGCAAAGCCGTTGGGACGGAATTTGGCAATAAGTCCGCGCAGGCCTATGTATATTTCTTCCAGCCTTTGCGTAAACGGCGTGCTGGCTTGTGTGCTGATTGCGCCATATTCCAGCACCTTAAAGTGATTATTTTGGTACTGCACGGCGCCATAGCCCACCAGCGCATAGCCGGGGTCAATACCAATTATGGTCATGCTGACACCCCGTGGCTGCGCAGATACAGCCGTGCGTTGCGCAGCACACGCTTGTCCTTTTCAAAGTGGAGGCTACGCATTGCTTCCTCAAAGCTGAGCCAGTAGCAGGCGTCAATCTCTTCCTGCTGACGCTTTACATCTGTAGTGAGTGCCTGTGCCAGAAAGAATATAACCTTTTTTTG
Organism: Oscillospiraceae bacterium; assembly: GCA_031267965.1. Lineage (GTDB taxonomy): Bacteria > Bacillota > Clostridia > Oscillospirales > Acutalibacteraceae > WRKY01. The sequence continues at coordinate 18,624 of JAIRYC010000062.1, forward strand.
CACCCATGACTGAATATCGTAAATATTGGTTTCTCTAAAGCCCGGCAACAACTTGATTTTGATTCCGGTTTCCTCGCGTACCTCACGTATGGCTGTGGTTTCAGTATCCTCGCCGGCTTCCATGTGCCCCTTTGGGAAGCCACAGTGCGTGCTGCGGCGGTTTTTAATCAACAGGTATTTTACACCGCTCTCAGGCGAGGTATGAAACACCACGGCGCCGCATGAGCACTCGTATTTACACTCAAGCGTATACGGCTCCTTGCCCTCGGCGAAGTTGATTTGCTCGCGGATTTCGTGCTCAATCAATTTTTGCGTTATTGGCGCAAGAATTAAAATTTTGCTGCCGTCCACGCGGCGGAGCACGGCGATGCACTGCCCGTCAAAGGTGCGGAGGGGGCGGTCAATGCCTACAACGTAAGCGCCGCGCACATCGCTATGGAATCCACGCAGACCCTCCAGATCCGCGTAGTTGGCACCATAGGCCCGCCCAAGCTGGTGACTGTAGGTATTAACTGGTCGCGTTATTTTTACATGTAAATGTCTGCCAAGCATTTTTGTACGGCTTTCTTGGTTCGTGTTAAAAACGCCCCATTTTATATTGATTAATCTATATTTAGTATATCTTTTTCGGCGTAAAATTGCAATCGCCGCAAGAATATTTCTGCTTTTTCGACAAAACAAGAGCGATTTCTCACACTTCTTAGATGATTTTCACAATTGACAATTTGAGTAACAAGGTGTAAAATAACAATATGTTGTAGCTTTATATATGAGGAGCGTATTATGCCGCACAGTAACTGGTATAAAGACTTGGTGTTTTATCAAATTTGGCCGCGCTCGTTCTGTGACGGCGACGGCGACGGAATCGGCGACCTGACAGGCGTGCTGGAGAAACTGGCGTATATCCGTTCACTGGGCTGTAACGCAATTTGGTTCTCGCCGCTGTATGTTTCGCCGCAGGCCGATTATGGCTACGATATATCCGATTACCGCAACATTGCGCCGGAATACGGCACTTTGGAGCAATTCCGCGAGGTGCTGGACAAGGCGCACACGCTGGGGATGAAAGTCATTATGGATTTGGTGCTCAACCACACCAGCGACTGGCACGCATGGTTTATTGAGTCCCTCAATATTGGCAGCCCCAAAGCCGATTGGTACATTTGGCGCAAGGGCGCGGGCGGCAAGCCTCCGAATAACTGGACATCCACCTTTCCCGGTCCCGGCTGGAAGCGCAAAACACGCTGTCATCCGGATGGTACGCCGTCCACAGATGAATGGTATTATCTGCACCTTTTTGCCGTGGAGCAGCCCGACCTTAACCATGATAATCCGGAACTGCGTGAGGAATTGAAGGACATCCAGCGCTTTTGGCTGGATATGGGCGCGGATGGCTTCCGCGAAGACGTGATTACGTACATCAGCAAGCGAGAGGGGTTGCCCAACGGATTCCCGCTGATGCCGGTGGGCAGAGGTATGGAGCATTTTTCGCAAGGGCCGAACCTGCGCAAGTATTTGGAGGAGTACCGCGCAGTGCTGGATGAATACGACGCTGTGACAGTTGGTGAAGCGCCTGGCATGACGCCTGAAAAAGCTTTACAGTACATTGGCGAAAAGCCTGTGCTGGATATGATGTTCCATTTTCAGCATATGGCGGCGGACTGTATTGGTTTTGCGTGGGCAAAGACGAAGTTTAGCCTGCGCAAGCTAAAGCGGGTTTTTGGCGATTGGCAAAAGAAACTGGCGGATAAGGCGTGGAACACACTTTATCTTGAGAACCACGACCAGCCGCGTGTTATCAGCCGCTTTGGCTGCGAAGACACGGAGATATTGCGCACAGCCAGCGGCAAAGCATTGGCGGCGGCGTATATGCTTCAGCAGGGGACGCCGTTTGTCTATCAGGGGCAGGAAATTGGCATGACAAACAACCCGTTGCCAAACCTTGAGGATTACCCGGATGTTGTGACGAAAAACACCTACAAGCTTTTTCGCAAGCTTGGGTTCAGCCATGAGCGCACAATGAAACACGCGAGGTACGCGGCGCGCGACAATGCACGTACGCCTGTGCAGTGGAATGATACACCAAACGCAGGCTTTACAACTGCGCCTGAGCCGTGGTTTTCAGTCAACCCCAACTACACCACAGTGAATGTGGCCGCGCAGGAGCTTGACCCTAACAGCCTGTTGAATTATTACCGCAAGCTGATTGCGCTGCGGCAGTCGATGCCGGTGTTTAAGGATGGGGTATACCGCGACTTATGTCCGCGCAACAGAAAGATATACGCTTATGTGCGCGAAACACTGCGCGGCGACGGATTTGACACTGTATTGGTAGTGATTTCGTTCAGCAAACAGGCACAAAGCTATCGGCCGCTAGAGAGCATCAGTCTGGACAGCGCTGAATTGCTGCTTGGCAGTGAGACGGATGCGCCGAAAGTCAGCGGCGGGAGAATAACGCTTAGACCATATGAGGCGGCAGTTTATCGTATATAAGCAAAAAAGGGCGGCGAACAAGCCGCTCTTTTCATATTGATTTATACTATAGTTGAGTTGCCGCGAGGGTAAGGTCAATTCTTTGTGGCTCTGATTGACCGCATTGCGCCCTTCTCCAGCCGGCTGACCTGCGCCTGCGAAATCCCAATCTCCTCGGCAACCTCCATTTGGGTATGGCCCTGCATAAAGCGCAAAAACAGTATTTTCTTTTCGCGCTCAGGCAGCTTGCCGATTGACTCGCGCAGCACAATCTCGTCCAGCCATGTGTCCTCGCCTTCGGGTGCGCGGATTTGATCCATCACATAAATGGTGTCGCCGCCATCGGAGTATATCGGTTCTTGCAAGGAAACCGGTTCCACAATTGCCTCCAGCGCAAGCAGAACATCCTCGCGTGGCAAATCCATCTCATGCGCGATTTCCTCAACAGTTGGCTCGCGTTGGAGTTTTCCTATCAGCTTTTCCTTTGCCTGCATGGCATGGTAGGCCGTGTCGCGGATAGAGCGGCTGACGCGCACAGGATTGTTGTCACGCAGGTAGCGGCGGATCTCACCTAAAATCATGGGCACCGCATAGGTGGAAAAACGCACGTTTTGGCTTATATCAAAGTTATCAATAGCCTTCATAAGGCCAATGCAACCCACCTGAAACAGGTCGTCCGGGTTCTCGCCACGGCCGGAAAAGCGCCCGCAGATGCTCAGCACGAGCCTAAGATTGCCTGTTACGAGCGACTCACGCGCCTGTTTGCTCCCGTCACGGGCTTCGCGCAAGAGGCGCATTTTTTCGGCTTCTTTAAGAACCGGCAATTTGGCAGTGTCCACCCCACAGATTTCGACTTTTGCCGTCAAAAAAATCACTCCCTGCTTCCATAATACTGTGTTTAGTATTGACAGAAACAGGGAAGGTAAACATCAGAAATCAGTATTATCGCCCGAGTTCGTAGACGCGCACCTCATAAGGCAAGAAGCGCCCGTCACTCAGCCTTTCCGGCGCGTTGAGGTTATTGCTGACGACAAGCCGGCTTTGATGGCCGCGCAGGACCTCTGGCAGGGAGAAATGCTTAGCCGTTTTGCCAAACAACGCAATGACCACGAGGCTTTTATCGTCCGGCACGGTTTGCCTGTAGGCGTAAAACCGCCGTGAGTCGGGCGCAAGATCGGTATACTGACTGTGCTTGAGCAGCTCGACAAAGCCTTTACGCACACGCAGCAGACGCTTGGTGTAGTTGAGTACGGAGTCAGGATCCGCCGCTTCCGTTCGGGCGTTGACGGTGGTATAATTTGGATTGACCTTCATCCAAGGTGTGGGTGCGGTTGTGAATCCGGCGTTTGGCGAGTTGTCCCATTGCATAGGCGTGCGTGCGTGGTCGCGGGCACGCATCAGCAGGTGCCTGTATTTAAAGAAGCGGGCAATGGCATTTTTCGCGCCGCGCAGCATATTGACGGACTGGATGTCCATGAATTCGTCAGGGCACAGTTTTATGTTTACCATGCCCAGTTCCTGACCCTCGTAAATATACGGTGTACCGCGCAGGAACATTTCCAGTGTCAGCAGCATTTTGGCGCCCATTTTCTCAAAGCCGGGCTTGACAAAGCGGCTCACAGAGCGCTGCTGATCATGGTTCTCCCAATATTGGCTCCACCAGCAATGCTCGGGCAGGGTTTGCCAGCGGCGGATAATTTCCTTCCACCTTGGCAGGCGGAAATTCCTAGACCAAGGCAGGTGGTCAAAACTGATTACGCTGTCCAGCAGACCGGTGCCTTCACCGTGGATGTTTGGCGCCATTTTGTGGTCGACGCCAACGCACTCGCCAACAATCATTGTGTCATAGTTGTTCCATGAACGTTCGCCTAGTTCACGGATATAGTCAAACCAGCCGTCTGCGCAGATATTCTTATCATTTTTACCATCCGCGCTGAAGGTTTTGCAAATCTGCGGTATCACATCGCAACGGAATCCGTCGCAGCCAAGCTCCAGCCAGTAGTTGCAGATATCGGCGACCTCCTGCCGCACCTTGGGGTTGCGCCAGTTGAGGTCGGGCTGCTTTTTGCTGTAAAGGTGCAGGAAGTATTGCCGGAATGTCTCATCCCATTCCCAGGCACTGCCACCGAAGCATGCGCCCCAGCCATTTGGCGGCTCGTGTCGCCCGTTGCTCCCATCTCTCCAGATGTAATAATCGTGGTAGGGATTATCTTTGCCCTTGCGGCTTTCGACAAACCAGGGGTGTTCATCGCTGGTGTGGTTAACGACCAAATCCATAATGAGCTTCATCCCGCGCGCGTGTAAACCGTCGCGCAGTGCTTTCCAATCGTCCAGTGTGCCGAATTCCGGGTGGATTCCCCGGTAGTCGGAAATATCGTAGCCATTGTCGTCATTGGGGGAGGGATAGCAAGGCGAGAGCCACACCGCGTCCACGCTCAAGTCTTTCAAATAATCCAGCTTGCCGATAATTCCGGGGATGTCGCCCACACCATCACCATTGCCGTCTGCAAACGAGCGCGGATAAACTTGGTAAATTACAGCGTCTTTGTACCAATGCGTTTTCATGACTATTCCTTTCATTTTTAACCTTCGAATTATATTTATTTAGCGTCAGAACAAGCTCAGTTGATCAGCCTCGTGCATACCCTCAAATGCGCCCGCGCTGCGCAGGGCGTCCATTACGGCGGCGCTGACCCAAGCGGCATTGCGGAAGTCCTCCACAGAGGTGAAGGCGCCTTTGACCTTATCACGCGCACCGGCGCAATTTTTTGCCGCCTGCGAACCGATTTTGTCCAGTGCCGCAAAAGGAATACGGATTTTGCCGTCCTCGAGCGTGTATTCCTCCGCTGCGGAGCGGTAAAGGTCAACGGGCAGAAGCGCTATGCCGCGCAATAGCATTTCGTTGACGATTTGCAGGATATCAAAGCTTTCGGCTTCCTTTGGCGAGGCTTCTTTTTTGAGCACCTTTGTGTTCAGATCTTTTAGCCGTGCAGCCACGGCCTTTTGACCATGCATGAGTACGTCGGCTTCCAGTGCGCCTCCCTTAACGGTGAGCGTGACGGCATAATATTCCAGCGGATAGTATAGTTTATACCATGCAAGCCGCAGCGCCGCAATCACGTAGGCTGCCGCGTGTGCTTTTGGGAACATGTACTTGATTTTGCGGCAGGAATCAATGTACCAATCCGGTAGGTCGATTGACTCCATAGCGGCGATGTGCTCGGGTGTCAGGAGCGACTTTGCCTTGCCTTTGCGGACGATTTCTGTAATTTGGAATGCCATGCCGGATTCCATGCCCTTTTGCATGAGTGTGAGCATGATGTTGTCGCGTAGACCGATAACGTCCGATATGGTACATTCACCGCTGTCGATAAGCTCCTTGGCGTTGCCGTGCCATACGTCTGTGCCGTGCGAAAGGCCTGAAATCTGAAGCAGATCCGCAAAGCATTTGGGTTTTGCGTCCAGCAGCATCCGGATTGTGTTGCGTGTACCCATCTCCGGAATGGAGAGCGTGCCCGTGGGGACGCCGAGCTGCGCCGCGGTTATTCCGAGCGGTTCAGGGGATTGGAACAGCTCGTAAAGTTGCCTGTCGGTAATGTCTGCCTGACGGACGGGAATTCCCGTCAAATCTTCAAGCTGCTTATAGATTGTCGGCACGTCATGCCCAAGGATATCCAGCTTTAGAAGGGTGTCATGCAGCATAGTTTTGAAGTCGAACTGCGTTGTCATCATGTCGCGCTCGGTTTTGTCTGCGGGGTACTGCACGGGTGTGAAGTCTTCCACGTCCATGCCGGAGGGCACGACCACCATGCCGCCCGGGTGCTGACCCGTTGTCCGCTTAACGCCCACGCAGCCATGCACAAGGCGGTCAACCTCAGCGCGGCGTGTGTTTTCGCGCCCCTTATCTTGCAGATATTTTTTGACGAAGCCGAATGCAGTTTTTTCTTGCAATACCTGGATGGTGCCCGCTTTGTAGCAATTCTCCTTGCCAAACAACTCCTCGGTATAACTGTGCACCGCGCTTTGGATGACGCCGGAGAAGTTGAGATCAATGTCCGGCTGCTTTTCCGCATTGAAACCGAGGAAGGTTTCGAATGGGATGTCGTGCCCGTCACGCTTTAGCGCTGTGCCGCAAAGGGGGCAATTCTTGGCAGGCAAGTCAAAGCCGGAACCGACGGAGCCGTCCGTCATAAACTCGCTGTGCTTACATCGGGGGCAGAGATAATGCGGGGGCAATGGATTAACCTCGGAGATTCCCGCAAAGCTTGCCACAACTGAGCTGCCAACTGAGCCGCGCGAACCGACCTCATAGTGTTTTTTGTTTGAAAATTCCACAAGCCTTTGTGCTGTTATATACATGACCGCAAAGCCGTTGGTGATGATGGGCACCAACTCGCGTTCAAGGCGTTTTTCAACGATTTCGGGCAACGGGTCGCCATATTGCTCGTGCGCGGTTTCGTAGCATATGCGCCGCAGATCTTCGTCCGCACGGGGCATTTCCGGCGCGAAGGTCCCCTTGGGGATTGGCAGTAATTCGTTGCAGGAATCCGCGATTGCGTTGGGATTGGTTACAACCGCCGCATATGCCGTTTCCTCACCGAGGTAGGCAAACTCGTCCAGCATCTCGTTGGTGGTTTTGAAGTAAAGCGGCGCTTGATAGGACGCGTCGTCATAGCTTTGACCCGCCTGCAAAATCTCACGGAAGACGCTGTCACGCTCATCCAAAAAGTGCACGTCGCCTGTTGCGACGAGGGGCTTGCCCAGTTCCTGTGCAAGGTTGGCAAGCGTGCGGTTAATATCGCGCAAAGCCTCTTCGTCTGGCAAATGCGGCGGGTTGGTGGTAACTGTGCCGGTCTTTTTGTCTTTTATTTTGGTTTCGCGCGTCAAAAAGGCGTTGTTGCCGAGCGGCATTATCTCAATATAGTCATAAAACGCGGCAATTTCAAGTAACCCTTCATGGGTTTTGCCATCCAGAATCGCACGATAAAGCTCGCCAGCCTCGCATGCAGAGCCGATAATCAGTCCCTCGCGGTAACGCTCAATCTCCGAGCGCGGCATGCGCGGCTTGCGGTAAAAGTAGTCCATGTTCGATTTGGAGATGAGGCGGTACAGGTTCTTGAGTCCCGCGCGCGTTTTTGCCAAAAGGATAATGTGACGGGATTTGGTTGATTTGGGGTCACGGCCGCCGCGGTCGTCGACGTAGTAGCCCTCGCAGCCATATATAATTTTGATGCCGTGTTTTTTACCGGCTAACGCTGCTTCGGGGAAAGCCTGCACAACGCCGTGGTCGGTTATTGCTACAGCGTTGTGTCCCCAGTATGCGGCGCGCTCAACCAGCTTGGCAGCGGAGGATACGCCGTCCATGGCGCTGATTTTGGTATGCAGGTGCAGTTCAACGCGCTTTTCTGCAGCGGCGTCCGGGCGGTGGGCATAGTCCACTGTCACAATAGAATCGGGATAAAAGATGTTTTGCTTCAGATATTCGTCATATGTATAATTGCCCGCGAGCAGAACAAAGCCCCCTTCCCGCAGATATTTTTCAAAGCCTTCACACTGTTTGAGCGTTTTTTTCATACGCACAGGAACACTGTCGGTATAGTCGGTGAGGTTAAAGCTAATCACGCGCCACGCGCCGCTTTTGATGTTCTTGGCCTCAAGGTTAAATATTTCGCCGTAAATCACACAGGATTCGCGTGGGCGGGTCAACTTGGCAACGGTTATGGGCGGTTTGGTGATTGTTTTGCCCAGCACGAGCTTAGGATTACTTAGGCAATCGGGCAGCACGCCGGGCTTGACGGCTTTGTCTTCGGCGGATAGGCTCTTTTTTGGCGGCTTGGATTTTTGCTCTTTATGGATTACCGGGCGTTTAGCAGGTTGGGGGGGAGGAGGGGCACTGGCGACCGCGTTTTCTGTGGGCGGCGGCAATTCGTTCTCCGCTTCTTGCATCGGTTCGGTGAGAAATGCAATGCTATTTAACCGCAAAGCGGCAATCAATTCGGATTTTGCCTGTTCCAAAATGGCAGGGGATGGGGGAACGGAAAACTCCGCCCGCAAGTGCAGACTGCGCGCGGATTTGTTCAATTGGCAGTCGGTTATTGTTCCGTCGGCGAGTTTATTTGCGGTTGCGGGTGAAAGATATGCCCCTAGTGATTCCGGAATCAATTTGTTCAAAGCCTGTCAACCTCCTTCAAAAGTTCCTCCGGCGCGGCTTCCTCGGGTACTTGGCGCAAGATTTGGCCCTTGGCGAATAATAGGGCGCAGCCGTCGCCGCCGGCCAGCCCGACGTCGGCATGACGCGCTTCGCCCGGACCGTTGACTGCACAGCCCATTACTGCTACGGTTATGGGTTTGGCACAGCCTTCAAGCGCGGCTTCCACACGGTTTGTCAGGCCAATCAAGTCAATTTTGGTGCGCCCACAGGTTGGGCAGGAGATTATCTGGGGCTTGTCATGCCGCATGCCGATTGCCCGCAGGATATCAGCCGCCGCGCGGACTTCCTCCTCCGGGTCGTCCGTCAGTGAAACGCGTATGGTGTCGCCAATGCCGTCAAGCAACAGCGAGCCGATCCCGGCGGCGGATTTAAGCAGGCCAAGCCGGGCTGTACCGGCTTCCGTCACGCCCAAATGCAGTGGATAGTCGCACCGCGCCGCCGCAATGCGGTAGGCTTGCACCATTGTTTGCACATCTGATGCCTTGAGCGAAAGGACGATATTACCAAAGTCGCATTCTTCCAGCAGACGCGCATGGTTGAGGGCGCTTACCGCCAGCGCTTCGGGGCAGATATCACCAAACTGTGCAAGCAGTTTTTTTTCGAGAGACCCGGCGTTTACGCCAATACGTATGGGTACATTGCGCTCCCGGCACGCTTTCGCAACTGCCTTCACGCGCTCCGTACCATCAATATTGCCGGGGTTCAGGCGGATTTTATCCGCACCGGCGGCGACAGCTTCCAAAGCAATGCGGTAATCAAAGTGGATATCCGCCACAATCGGTATGGATACCGCGTCCTTAAGGGCAGCGATTAGTTTGGCATCTTCTCGCGTTGGTACCGCTGCGCGCAGTATATGACAACCCGCCAATTCCAGCCGCTTGGCCTGCGCAACACTGCCGGCGACGTCCTCTGCGGGGGCATTTAGCATAGACTGCACGGTAATGGTCGCGCCGCCGCCTATTTTGACGTTGCCGCAGTGTACTGCACGGCTTTTTCTGCGCTCAATGTTATTCATGGTAGAACCTCTGTAATGTAGGGGCGAATGATTCATGCGCCCTCGCGATTATCTATGCACAATTTTCATGATATCGCCAAACGACACCACCGCCATAAATAGCATTAACGCTGCAAAGCCCGCCGCATGCACCCAGCCTTCGTATTTTTGTGGGATTTTCTTAGGCGAAATCCAGTTAATCAGCAGGAAAAGCAGCCGTCCGCCATCCAGCGCGGGTAACGGTAACAGGTTCATTAGGCCAATGTTGATTGTAATGAGCGCAAGTATTGTGAACAGCATAGAAAAATCTATGCGCCCTGTTTCCGGGTCAGGCTGCGTTTGGCTGGCAACATCCGCAATTGTGTCCGCGATTCCAATCGGCCCCGACATATCTGAGAGCTTGAAGTGCCCCGTCACCAGGTCAAACAGGCTCAGGTATGTCATCTGCACCAGCGACGCGCTTTGCCTGAATGTGCCCTGAAACACTGTACTGAATGTCTTTTCTGCCGTATCAACCCAAAAATCATAATGAATTACGGGCTGACCATCATTTTCAGTCACCGGGAGCCGGACATTGTTTATTGCGATTTTTTCACCGTCACGTCTGACGACGAAGTCATAATGTCCTGTGCCCTCACGCGCCATAAGGAAAGCAATGTCGTTGACGCTGAAAACCGTTTTGCCGTTTATTTTGGTAATCAGGTCGCCCTCACGCAAACCGGCCTGATAGCTTTGCGCATCGGGAGCGAACCTGACCACCTGCCGGCTGCCCACGCCATCGCTAACAGAAAGCATTGTGCAAACGACTGCAAGACCCAGAATCAGGTTCATGATTGCGCCCGCCGCAAGGATTATCATCCGCTGCCAGGCGGGCTTGCGGTTGAATGCGCGCGGATCCTCACTGTCCTCGTCCTCGCCTTCCATTTGCACGTATCCGCCGATGGGAAGCAGGCGTAACGAGTATTCAGTTTCGCCTTTACCCCATTTGAGCAGGCGCGGCCCCATGCCGAGCGCAAACTTGTGCACCTTGACTTTGAAGAACTTCGCCGTCAAAAAGTGGCCGCACTCGTGCACCATAATGATCAACCCAAAAAACAGTATAGCCAGCAATATAGGCCATGCCTTACTCCAAATCTCAGCCATTGTTTACTCCTTCCGTGCTGCGTCGAGCACAAATGCCCGCGCCCAACTGTCGATATGCAGGACATCTTTCATATTATGCCCCGTATTTTCATACGGCATTGCGCTGACTGCCGCCGTAACCAACTCCGCAATCTGCAAAAAGCGGATTGCGCCTGTACGGAACAGCGCGTTTGCCTGCTCGTTTGCGCCGTTATAGACCGCCGTTGCCAGGCCGTCTTGCGCACATGCGTTCCTTGCCAGTTTAATTGCCGGGAACGCTTCGTCGTCCGGCGGTTCAAAGGTCAGTGTGCCGCAGCGTGTCAAATCTAACGGCTCGGCAGGGCAGGGCAGGCGTTCCGGATATGTGACTGCATACTGTATTGGGATTTTCATATCAGGTACACCCAATTGTGCGATTACCGAGTTATCCCTATATTCAATTAGTGAGTGAACCACACTTTGCCTGTGCATAACCACATCTACCTGCTCCGGCGGGACATGGAACAAGCGCACCGCTTCAATCAGCTCAAGCCCTTTGTTGAACATGGTTGCGCTGTCTACCGTGATTTTTGCGCCCATGTTCCAGTTGGGGTGCCTCAGCGCGTCTGCAAGAGTGACGTGTTCGAGTTCGGCGCGCGTTTTGCCAAAGAAGGGTCCGCCCGACGCTGTGAGGATGAGCCTTTTTAAGCTTTTGGGCGGCGGCATGGGGGGACAGAAAGAGTGTGTCGCCCCATTTGGCGAACCCTGCAGGGCTTGGAAAATCGCGGAGTGTTCACTGTCCACGGGCAAAAGCCGAACACCTTTTTCGCGCGCCGCATCAGTTACCAAGGCGCCGCCTGCAACGAGCGTTTCTTTGTTGGCGAGCGCGATATCACTTCCGGCGGCGATTGCGCTCAATGTTGGCTGCAAGCCCGCAATGCCAACTATCGCGTTGAGGACGGTATTGGCCCCACAAGCAGCGCATTCATTCATTCCGGCGGAACCGCCAAGCACTTTTGTGGAGGTATCCGCTATGCGCACGCGCAAATCTGCTGCAGCCTTTTCGTCTGCAAGTGCGGCAGATTTGGGGTGGAATTCACGTATCTGCGTTTCGAGCAAGGCGGTATTGCTGTTCGCGGCCAATGCGGTTACATGCAAACCCAAAGCACGCGCAACCTCAAGTGCTTGTGTACCGATTGAGCCGGTGGAACCCAATACACATAAGCTTTTGTTCTCTTTCATGTATACACCAGCCAGAGTGTTGCCCATACCGTAGGCATGACGAACAGGAAGCTGTCGAAACGGTCAAGAGAGCCGCCGTGTCCGGGGATGAGGTTGCCAAAATCTTTTATGCCCGTCTGGCGCTTGATTGCCGAGAAGGTCAGATCACCTAAGATGCCCAGCGCTGACAGCACGGGGGAGAAACCAAGAATAAACCCGAGTGACGGCGTGAAGTCGCCGAACCAGCCGCATTTGGTAAATATCAGCCATAGCAGACCGTTGGCCAGCGCGGTTATAAGCACCCCGCCGACGGCGCCCTCCCAGCTTTTGTTGGGGCTGATGTGGGGTGTCATCTTGTGCTTGCCGCCTGTCGCTTTGCCGACTAGATAGGCAAAAATATCGGTCACCCAGCAGCAAAACAGCCCATAGAGAATCCAAAACAGAACCCATTGCTCAGGGATGGGTTCTGTTTTGCCGGACGCCGGGACAAAATCACGTATGAGTATGAATGAGGATATGCCCAGCGGGATCAGCACGCCGCCGGCCAATGCCGCCAAGGTATGGACGAGCGAAATTTTTTGGAAGTCTGAGAGCATAACAAGCAGAAAAATCAGGAAGACGCCAACGATTACCGCCGGAAAAATGTGCGGCGGCAGATCCTGATAGTAAACTGCGAGGAACGGCATGGCCGCGCCGGAGAGAACTGCCAGAAAATGCAGGCGGCGGCTTTTTACACTGAGCGACTTGAGCAGCTCGAACGCCGCAATGCCTGCAAAGCCCGCCAGCAGAGCTACCGGAAGCAAGGTGTGCAACAGAAACAATGCTCCCGCGGCAACAACGATGCCGACTAAGCCGGCGATTACTTTGATTTTCATGTGTCGTCCTTTCACACCCCGCCAAAACGCCTGCTGCGAACGGCAAAATCATCAAGGGCGCGGTCAAATTCTGCCGGCGTAAAATCCGGCCAAAGGGTGTTTGAGTACCAGAATTCCGCATACGCTGCCTGCCATAGCAGGAAGTTTGAGAGCCGCTGCTCACCGCTTGGACGGATTAGCAGGTCAACGTCCGGGTACTCTGGCGTGTAGAGCGCGGAAGCGACATCGTCTTCCGTCAGCGTGAGCACATTCCGCTCTCCGGCTTGGCACTGTGCCGCCAAACGCTGAACCGCACGCAAGAGTTCCAGACGACCGCCATAATTAACCGCGAGATTGCAGATTGTGCGCGTCTGCGCTTGTGTGTGCTCTTGGGCCTCCTGCGCAAGGCGCCGGATATCATCGGGCAAGCCGGAAAGCTCCCCTATGAAGCGTAGGCGGATACCTTTACGAACATTTTCGGCTTTGCGCTCCTCCGCTTTTTTCAGCCAGCGGCGAAGCAGATCCATGATTGCCGCAACCTCTGCCGGCGGACGGTTCCAGTTTTCTGTGGAGAAAGCATAAAACGTCACGCAGGGAATACCAAGCTCAGCGCAGCAGTCGCAAATCTGTTCAAAAACTTCCGCGCCACGCTTATGGCCGTCAGTGCGCGGCAGGCCGCGCTTTTTTGCCCAGCGGCCATTACCATCCATAATGATGCCAACGTGGCGTGGCAATATATTGGGCATCGTTAAATCTCCATGATTTCTTTTTCCTTATCGGCCGTGAGTGCGTCAACTTCTTTGATGGCCTTGTCCGTAAAGTCCTGGATTCTCTTTTCGCTGTCTTTTAGGTCGTCCTCGGTGATTTCTGAAGCCTTTTGCGCCTTTTTGAGCTTTTCGACCGCATCGCGCCGCTCGTTGCGCACGGCAATTTTTGCCTGCTCCGCCAAGTGCTTGGTTTCTTTAACCAGGTCGTGGCGCTTTTCCTCGGTAAGCGGCGGAAAAATAAGGCGGATTATCCGTCCGTCGTTGGTGGGGTTAATGCCGAGATCGCTGGTCTGGATTGCTTTTTCAATAGGGCGCAGCGTGGAGATATCCCAAGGCTGAATGTTGAGGATGCGCGCCTCCGCCACAGAAATTGCCGCCATTTGCTGGATTGGCGTGGGCACACCGTAGTAATCCACCAGGATTTTGTCCAGCACGGCGGCGTTTGCACGCCCGGCACGGATTCCCGCAAACTCGTGCAGCAGCACGGCGAGAGTTTTGTCCATCTTTTCTTTGGTGAGGTTGTAAATTTCCTGAAGTTCCATGTTTTTCTCCTTTTAGATTCGTTATATAATGATTTTAATTTTCCTGAACCAGCGTGCCGATATTTTCACCCAGCACGGCGCGCAGTATGTTCTGTGGCTGGCCGAGGTTGAAGACCAGTATTGGGATGCCGTTATCCCGGCAAAGGCTTGCGGCGGTGGAGTCCATGACCTGCAATTGATGGGAAAGCACGTCGCTGTAGCTGAGCGTATCATACTTGACCGCATCCGTTTTTTTGCGCGGGTCGCTGTCGTAGACGCCGTCAACGTTGGTCGCTTTGAAGATGACCTCCGCTTCAATCTCCGCCGCGCGCAGGGCTGCCGCCGTGTCTGTAGAGAAGAAGGGGTTGCCGGTTCCGCAGCCAAACACCACCACGCGCCCTTTCTCCAAGTGACGGATAGCCCGCCCGCGGATATATGGTTCAGCAACACGGCTCATCTCAATGGCGGTTTGCACACGTGCGTCAACGCCCAAGGATTCCAGCGCATCGGTTAGGGCAAGCGCGTTCATAGCGGTCGCCAGCATACCGATGTGGTCGGCGCGGGTACGGTCCATTTTGTTGCTCGTTCTGCCGCGCCAAAAATTACCGCCGCCAACAACGATGCCGATTTGTACGCCAAGGCGGGCGCACTCACGAATTGGCTCGCAGATTTTGAGCACGGTGGGTACGTCAATCCCTGTGCCGCGCCCTCCCGCAAGGGACTCTCCGCTGAGCTTGAGCAGGATTTTTTTGTAAACCGGTTTAAGCATGTGTAACGCTCCCTGTTTGTATGCTTTATTGGCCGTCCCGGCGACTCTTTCCGGGTATTACATCTCCGCGTTAAAATAAGTTGCCAAACTGGTAGACGACATCGTCCTTGTCCACATTGATGTATACCGCATCGTTGATACTGGAAATCTGCTGTAAAACATCGAACTTGCTGTGGCGGCCGATTGTGAATACCGGGAGCTTAAGCTCGGCGATAATGTCCTTTATGCCGTCAAAGTCCGGTTCGCCCTTGCTTTTGCCATCAGTCAGCACAAACATCGTCAGTTTGGTATCAGGGTTCTTTTTCTTTTCATCCGTTAACATCTTCAACCCCACAACAATGACGTCATACATTTTTGTGCCGCCGCCTGATTGCAGATTTTCCACCGTGCCTGCCATAAGCGAACACTGCGTTGCGTCAAGCCTCTCAATTGGCAGGGCAATGCTGACCTCGTTTGAAAAGGTGACGAAGCCGACGGCGTTTTCCTGCCCGATATAGTTCAGGCCGTTAATGAGCGATTGCTTTAGGCCGTTAAGGGGTATTTCGTCCATGCTGGCGGAAACATCAGCAAAAAAGACTGCGCTTATCGGCTGCCCGCCATACTTTTTCTCTTTCCAGAGCTTTTGTGCTTTTGTTATCACATTGCCTTGGAGTAAATTCAACTCGAATTGATAGTCGTTTAGTTGATTGAAGCCGTAGTCGGTTGCGAGTGACTGCCACTTTTTATCCTTACAGAACTCATTGAAAAGCTTGAGGATCTGCATTTTCTCGCCGCTGATTTTGCCGATTGCGCAGAGCGGGCTATGATGGCGCACTCCAAGCGGCATAAAGCTATATTGTTTTTGCAAATCCGGCATGTTGGCATAGGACCGGTACTCCAGCACAAATCCATCAAGTGAACCTCTGACAGCCGCATCGCGCATTGGCAATGTGTTATAGGCAACAAACGGGATGTTAAAAGAAAAATCGGCAAAGGCTTGCACTGCAGTTTTGCTCAGCGGGTTATTGGGGTCAAACATCAGCAGCGTGGAGAGCAGATCGTTAAGCCCGGCTGAGGACGCGAACGGGTTGGCGTAGCCCACAGAAAGTTCGCCATTACGCACCGCTTTGGCGATATTGTTGAGATTCATTGAACCGTATTTTTCAACCAGCTTTTTTTGCGATTCTTGCGATTCTAAGGTAACCGGTACTGCGGCGATGTTGCCTGCCATGCGTTTTTCACTCAGTGTTGTCTTCACGCCTTTTTCGCTCAGCGTTTCTCCCCAAAGCTCATTGGAGGGTGTGAAGGCGCCGGGCGTATATTTATCGGCGGCAATATAATCCTCCGCGCCAACCCCGGATGAAATTGAGCGCTGCCGCACGCCTACGGGCTTGCCGTTCAGTTCGGAGCCGGAGGTATTGAACGCCGGCACGGCCGCGCGCAGCCAACCGTCAGTGCCGGTATCGGCTTTTTCGGGCGAGGAAAAAATCTCAACAAAAAGCCCCGTGTTTTTTTCTACGGCAGGGGGATACTTTTGGTCGATATCCGGCAAAACTTCCGCTTGACTTATCTCTATTACTTTCGGATTCTCTGCAAGCGGTGTTGGCGTGTCGACTTTTATGCGTTTATAGAGCTTGTTCAAGCTTTGCAGCGCCTTTTCCTCTGTTGTACAGCCGGCTAAGTCGAGTTTTTTTGTAAGCGAAACGATGCCAAAAACCACACTAAAAGTCACTGCGGCCGCGGCTGGCAGTGCTAAAATCATTTTGGCGCGTTTATTCATTCGTATATCACCTATGTGTTATTTGGAACTTTGCTTAATCTTAGAATAGTATACCACAATGAGCGACAAGAAGCAAGAATCTTGACCTTGAACACAAACTGTGCTATAATGAATCTTCAGAAATTGTTGGAGGCATATGCACATGGATAAGCAAACCGTCCTTACACAGGAACGCTACGACGAACTTTTGGAACAGCTAAAAAAGCTGCGCACGATTGGGCGCGACGACATTGCTGAAAAACTGCGTGTCGCGCGCTCTTACGGCGACCTTTCGGAGAATGCCGAATACAACGAAACGATGGACGAACAGGCTAAGATGGAGGCGCAAATCTCCAAGCTTGAAGAAGAACTGCGCAACGTGACAATTCTGGACGAAACCTCTGTGACGACCGATGTGGTACACGTTGGCGTTTATGTTAAAGCGAAGGATTTGGTTTATGGTGATATTGAAACCTTCCAGATCCTTGGCACCGGACGTTTGGAGGACGGTGTTCTGCTGGATACCTCGCCGCTTGGCAAGGCCTTGCTTGGCAAAGGCGTAGGTGAGATTGCCGAATTCTACTCACCGACGGGCAATGGCAAAATCCTGCGGTATGAAGTATTGGAAATCACCAAATAATATCTATAAAGGGCTTACTGCGGGACCGGGCGTGTGTGCCGGTAAATCAAATGAGGATTGGGAAAATGTCAGAAGAACAAATTGTTATTTCAACGGACGGCGAGGAAGCTCGTCAGGACGCGAATGAACAGCGTGAAATACGCTTCGCAAAGCTACAGGGCCTGCAGCAGGACGGACAAAATCCGTTTCAGATTACTACTGCGAGACATTTGGTTCCCACAACGGAGATTGCGGGACGCTTTGATGAACTGGAAAACACGGACGTGGCCATTTGCGGGCGCATGATGTCGCGGCGCGACATGGGCAAGGCGAATTTTATCGACCTGCGCGACCGTGACGGCAAAATCCAAGTCTACGTCAAGCGGGATGACATTGGCGAGGATGCGTTTGACGCGTTCAAAAAGTGGGATCTTGGCGACCTGATTGAGGTGAAGGGCTTTGTGTTCCGCACCCGCCGCGGGGAGGTTTCTATCCACGCCAAGGCGTTGCGCTTGCTGACAAAATCACTCATGCCGCTGCCGGAAAAATTCCACGGGCTGACAGATACAGATACGCGCTATCGCCGCCGCTACCTTGATTTGATTGTAAATCCTGAGGTGCGCGAAACCTTTATCCGCCGCACAAAAATACTGCGCGCCATCCGTGAATATTTGGATGAGCAGGACTTTTTGGAGGTGGAAACGCCGATTCTTACGCCGAACTACGGTGGCGCGGCGGCGCGCCCCTTCCTGACGCACCACAACGCGCTGGACATGGATTTGCACCTGCGCATTTCGCTGGAGTTATACCTGAAGCGTTTGATTGTGGGCGGACTGGAACGCGTATATGAGATTGGACGTGTTTTCCGCAATGAAGGCCTGAGCGTGCGCCACAATCCGGAGTTCACCCTGCTGGAAATTTACCAAGCATACACTGACTACAACGGCATGATGGCACTTTGCGAGGGGCTATTTCGCCACACGGCGCAGGTTGCGCTGGGCACGTTGCAGATACCTTACGGTGAGTTGACACTTGATTTTGAGAAGCCGTTTGCGCGCTTGACTATGCGCGAGACTGTTGCGCGATATGCAGGCGTTGACTTTGACGCGTTGGATTTTGAATCCGCGAGAGCGCTTGCCAAGGAGCGCGGATTGGAGGTTCTGCCGCGCCACGGCATAGGTGATATCCTTAATCTGTTTTTTGAGGAATATTGCGAGGACAAGCTGGTTCAGCCTACGTTCATACTTGATCACCCGGTGGAAATTTCTCCGCTTGCCAAGCGCAAGCCGCAGGAGCCGGATTACACGGAACGCTTTGAGCTGTTTATCTGTGGGCGCGAGATGGCGAACGCGTTCTCGGAGCTGAATGATCCGATTGATCAGCGCGGGCGCTTTGAGGCGCAGGAGGCTTTGTTCGCCGCAGGCGACGAGGAAGCGAACCACACGGATGAGGACTTTTTGCTGGCGCTTGAATATGGTATGCCGCCAACGGGCGGAATCGGCATTGGGATAGACAGGTTGGTTATGCTGCTGACGGACAGCGCGGCAATCCGTGACGTACTGCTGTTCCCGACAATGAAGAAAATGTGAGGTTGAAGATGACAAAAGCATTGCGTTTTCATTGGAATAACTTTTTAAAGTACCGCTTTCTCCTCAAGGAGATTGTGCGCAAAAACGTGCGGCTCCAATATCGAGACAGCTGGCTGGGAATGGCATGGACTATGTTACAGCCGCTGTTGTTCTCGCTTGTGCTGGCGTTTGTGTTTTCGGTGCTGTTTAAAAGAAGTGACGTTGGCGGCGTACCGTTCTTTGTCTATCTACTTAGCGGGCGCTTGATGTTTTCGTTCTTTTCAGATTCAACGCAACGCGCAATGCGCTCTGTGCGCCAGAACGCCGGAATCCTCAAAAAAGTTTATGTTCCCAAATACATTTACCCGATGGGGAATATAATTTCAACATTCATTACTTTCCTCTTTTCACTCGTGGTGCTTGTCGTCATCGTTATATACTATGATATTCATGGAGGAACGGTTCAAGGTATTCATTATGACCATTTCAGTTTTGGGCTTCACAAGCGGGTGTTGTTTGCTGTTGTGCCGGTGGTGATACTTCTTGTGCTCTCAATGGGTGTTGGCCTTTTGCTTTCCAGCATCAGTGTGTTTTTTAAGGACACTGAATTTATTTACTCAGTGCTGTGTCAATTGCTGATGTATTTTACACCAATTTTCTATTCAGCGAAAGAAGTCCAAATTGGGGGCGGCGATATTGCTTCTTGGCAGACAGAGCTTCTTAAAAAGATACTGCGCGCAAACCCGCTCTATGGAATCATTACAATATTCCGAAACTCAATATTCTGTTCACCGGGGCAAATCGTTACCGAATTCCCCGGATATTACAGCTTTGCACAGCTGGCGTATACGTCCGGTTTTGCAATCGTTATGTTGATAGTGGGTTCGTTTGTGTTCTACAAAGTGCAGGATAAGTTTATTCTGCACCTGTAATCTTAGCTGCCAGCAGATAACAGCTTTAGGAGGAGAAAACGTGTCAAGTTACGCAATAAAGCTTGATAATGTCGGGCTGCGCTTCAACCTGAACCGTGAGCGCGTGGATAATATCAAGGAGTATTTCATCAAATTTCTTCGGCACCAACTGTATTACAATGTGTTTTGGGGACTTAGGAACGTCAGCTTTACGGTGCAAGAGGGTGAACGCCTTGGCGTACTGGGGCTCAACGGTGCGGGTAAGAGTACGCTCCTCAAGGTGATTTCCGGCGTCATGAAGCCTACCGAGGGTACGCTTGAGGTTCACGGTGAACTTGCTCCGCTCATTGAGCTTGGCGCCGGGTTTGACCATAACTACTCCGGCGGCGAGAATATCTACCTATATGGTGCAACGCTAGGTTATTCACGCAAGCAAATCCAGGAGATTTGGAAGGACATTGTTGAGTTCTCAGAGCTACAGGACTTTATTGACGTGCCTGTGAAGAACTATTCAAGCGGCATGCGTGCGCGCCTTGGGTTTGCTATTGCCTGCATGGTAGAGCCGGAAATCCTTATTCTTGACGAGGTGCTTTCCGTGGGTGACGCGCCGTTCAGGGCAAAAAGCGAAGCGAAGATAACGGAGCTTTTTAATAAGGGTGTTACGGTAATTTTTGTTTCGCACAATATGGAGCAGGTGCAAAAACTTTGTGACAAGGCAATATTGCTGGAGAAAGGGCAGGTTGTTGCTAACGGCGACACAGAGAGCGTTTGCGCGGAGTATGTCCGGCGAATGAAAGCGGGAAGATAGTGCTTGGTTTGCAGTGCACTGCGTACGCAGCTGTTTTCACGTTGCAGACGCTAATGGAGGGGACGGTATGACACCTAAAGAACTTGTTTTGCAGATGACAACCGCGGAAAAGGCGGCATTGGTGTCTGGGTACGACCACTGGCGGCTAAAGCCGCTGGAGCGTTTAGGGATACCCCAAATCGCTGTGAGCGACGGTCCTCATGGTTTGCGTAAGCAAGCAGATGAGCTTGGCGCCGGGAACGATGATTCCAAGGTAACGGTCTGTTTTCCATCCGGTGCAGGCATGGCGGCTAGCTTTAACCGTGAGTTGCTGGGCGAAATCGGTGAAACATTGGCGCTTGAAGCCCGCGCAGAGGATGTCAGCGTTATTTTGGGTCCTGCCGCCAATATGAAGCGTTCGCCGCTTTGTGGGCGCAATTTTGAGTATTTCAGCGAGGATCCATATCTTGCCGGAGAGCTTGCGGCGGCGTATATTCAGGGTGTGCAGTCGCAGGGCGTTGGCGTGAGCATGAAGCATTTTGCGGTCAACTCGCAGGAGCAGCGGCGGTTGAGCACGTCTGCGGCACTGGATGAACGTACACTGCGCGAAATCTATTTGACTGCGTTTGAGAAGGCGGTCAAGCAGGCAAAGCCGTGGACGCTGATGTGCGCTTACAACAAGATAAATGGTGAGTACTGCTCACAAAACAAGCATTTACTGACAGAAATCCTGCGAGAGGAATGGGGGTTTGACGGACTCGTTATGTCCGACTGGGGCGCGGTCTGCGAGCGGCCAACGGGCATTGCCGCAGGGTTGGATTTAGAAATGCCGTCCAGCGGCGAGGAGAACACACGTAAAATCGTCGATGCAATCGGCAGCGGCAAGTTGAGCAAACAGGCGCTGGACACTTGCTGTGAGCGCGTTGTGGGACTCATCCTTAAGGCACAGACGGAGCTTGAAAGCCGCGTAAAGCCGATATTTGACCATGCGGGCGATCATGAAAAGGCACGGTGTTTTGCTCGCGAGACCCAAGTATTGCTAAAAAATAACGGCGTCTTGCCGCTCAAAAAGACGGCGCACATTGTGTTTGTCGGCGAGTTTGCCGAATTCACGCGCTATCAAGGCGGCGGGAGCAGCCACGTCAAGCCATACAAGGTTAACGGTGCGCTGGACGCGGCTGTGGAATTGGGGGTGGGCGTGCGCTATGTTAAAGGTTTTAGCTCGAAGAGCACAAAGTACAGTGTCGATTTGGCGGTGGAGGCGATTGCCGCGGCGCGCGACGCCGATGTGGCGGTGATTTTTGCAGGTCTGCCGGAGATTATGGAATCTGAGGGCTTGGACCGCAAGTCACTGGATTTACCCAAAAATCAGAACACACTCATTGCAAAAATTGCGGCGGTACAGCCGAACACCGTCGTTGTGCTGCAAAACGGTTCACCGGTCACGATGCCGTGGTTAGATGACGTTGCCGCTGTGCTTGAGAGCTATCTTGGCGGCGAAGCGGTGGGCAACGCGCAGGCGGAAATCCTTTTTGGTGAGGTCAATCCTTCCGGTAAACTGGCGGAAACCTTCCCGCTGTGTTTGGAGGATACGCCGTGTTATGGCAATTATCCAGGCAATTTGCTGACCGTTGAGCACCGTGAGGGTATTTATATTGGCTACCGTTGGTACGATAAGGCGAAGAAGGAGGTGCTCTTTCCATTTGGCTTTGGGCTGAGCTACACCACCTTTGCGTATTCTGCGCTTTCAACCGAGTGGGTTGACGATTTACTCGCCGTGCGTTTCAAAATTAAAAACACGGGTGGTTTTGCGGGTGCGGAAACGGCGCAGGTCTATGTGGCTTTTCCGGAGAACAAGGCGTTCCATGCGTCGCAGGAATTGAAAGGCTTTGTGAAGGTTTTTCTTCAACCGGGTGAAGAGCAGGGAGTGGAAGTATGGCTGGATAAACGCGCGTTCCGGTTTTGGAATCCTGTGCTTGGCGATTGGGACACTGAGTCCGGGCAATATACTGTGCGTGTGGGTGCGTCGTCTCGTGATATCCGCTTGGAGTGTATGATTGATGGTGTGGATGCAGGCTCACAGAAAATCGCGTATGCAAGAGAGCAATATCCAAGCTACTACTCGGGTCAGATACAGTCCGTGCCGGATGCTGAATTTGGGCGTTTGCTCGGATTCCAGATACCCAGGGCGAATCCGTTGCCCGGTGAGCGCGTTAACATATATGACACGCTTGAAATCGCCGCAGTCAAGACGCAGTGGGGACGCAGGGTTGCCGACGTAATACGCTTCACGAGGGGCAAATTTAAGCCCGTCAAGGACGCAATATTCAACAACCCGCAGTTTTATGTTGCTGCGGCACTGGAAGCCCCCTTCTATTGGATGGCACGCGGCGCGGCGCATAGCGAGGAATTACGGCTGAATGTTGCAGAGTTCTTCAACGGGAATCAGACAGCAAAGGCACTGCGCGCTATGGTCAAGGCGGGTTTCCTCAGCATACCTGTCATTCACCGCCTTATCACTAAGTCCGAGGTCGAAAAACGACGACCGTAGGGGCACATGATTCATGTATCCACACAGTAACAATATTCCAGGAGGAAAATTATGGCAGAACAAAAGGTTTCCGGCGTGCTTGAGAGCGCCATCAGCAAAATCCGCAATTTGGTAGATGTGAGCACAATTATCGGCGAGCCGATTTTTGCTGAAGGGAGTACAATTATCCCTGTCAGTAAAGTGACGTATGGCTTCGGCTCAGGAGGTTCTGACTTCCCGGCAAAAACTGGTCAGGAGTTGTTCGGCGGCGGTGCTGGCGCGGGAATCAGCATCACGCCGGTGTGCTTTTTGGTGATCCGCGACGGTGAGATAACTGTTCGTCACATTGCTGTGCAGGAGGGTGGCGTCGAGCGCCTTATTGGACAGATTCCGGAGATTGTGGACAAACTCACAAGCGTTGTGGAGAAGTTCACAAAAAAGGACGGAAACTTCACGGAGTTGGATTAAGTTTAACTGCGTTGCATTATCATACTTCTATCGGCCAAAATTGGCGCATAGCTTATCCCCGGGAGGGATGCGCGTGTGTAGGCGTTTTACGTTGGTTTTGGCGTTGGTTGTGCTATTCGCGTCTGCCGTATATGGGGCAGGCGGTGGCAGTACGGCTGGAGAGCCGGTCGCAATCTCTGCAAAGTCGGCAGTGTTGATGGTTGCCGATACGGGCGAAGTAGTGTTTGAGAAAGCTGCGCATGAGCCGCGTCCTATGGCGAGCACCACAAAAATCATGACTGCGCTGCTTGCATGTGAGGCAAAAACACCTGACCGCACAATCCTTGTGACGGATGCACTCAGTAAGACTGAGGGTACCAGCATGGGTTTGAAGGCGGGCGAGAAAGTCACTATACAGGCGCTGGTGAATGGCGCAATGCTGGCAAGTGGCAACGACGCGGCAAACGCAATTGCAATGGTGCTTGGCGGCTCAATGGACGCTTTCGCTGAAAAAATGAACGCCCGTGCACATCAGCTTGGCATGAACGACACCCAATTTGTTACGCCGTCGGGGTTGGATACCGAGGAGCACCATTCGACTGCCTATGATATGGCATTGCTGGGGCGTGCGGCAATTGCAAACCAAGCGTTGGCAAGAGTTTGCGCCACAAAAAGCGCCAAGGTTATGGCCGGCGAACGCACGATATACTTAACCAATCACAATCGCTTGCTGAGAGAATATCCGGGCTGCATTGGGCTAAAAACCGGGTTCACAAAAAAGGCTGGGCGTTGCTTGGTCACAGCGGCACGGCGGAAGGGAATCACGCTGGTTTGTGTTACGCTGAGCGCTCCGAACGACTGGTCTGACCACAAAAAAATGCTGGACTATGGCTTTGCGCAGATGGAAAAAAGGGCGGGGGAGAAAGGCGAATTTAGCTTAGCGATAGTTGGTGGGGAGGTGGAAACAGTCGCGCTGGAATGCCTGCAAGTGCCGATTTTGCCAAAGGATACCGTGGCGGAGTACATAGCACTTATGCGCCCGTTTGAATACGCGCCAATAACCAAGGGCAAAATTGTCGGCGAGTTACAGTACTATGCAAACGGCAAGCTGGTTTGCAGCCTGCCGCTTATAACAACAAAGGAAGTCAGAGGAAAGAAAAGTGAAGTTTGACCTGATTGATGCGCGCACGGGTATGCAAGAAGGCTTTGCGTTATTAAAATCTGTTACACGCAAGACTGGCAAAAACGGCGCGGACTATTTGGATATAGTCCTTGCGGATATTGACAGCGAGCTGCCCGCAAAGCTCTGGTCGTACAACCCGGAATTGCACGGTGAGTACGGTGCGAACCAGATCGTGAAGGTGCGTGGTACGCAGGAGGTTTACCGCGACCAGCCGCAATTTCGCGTGGAGCGAATACGCTGCGCCTTGCCGGAAGACGAGGTGGATTTTGCGCAGTTTGTCGCTGCGGCGACGGATGAACCAGAGGCGATGTATGCTGCACTGCTGAAAATCGCCGGAGGCTTTGAGGATGAGGGACTGAAGACGCTCGTAGTGGAGCTTTATACTCAGCGCAGGGAGCGGTTGCTGTCGTTTCCGGCGGCTTTCCGCCTGCACCATGCGGTACGCGGCGGACTGCTTTGGCACACGTTGAGCGTGGTCAAGCTTTGCCAAAGCGCAGCAGATTTGTATCCATTTTTGCGCAGGGATTTGCTGCTTTGCGGTGCAATGCTGCATGATATCTGTAAGCTGGAAGAATATAGCGTAGCCGAAACGGGGCTTGCATCGGGATATACGGTGGAGGGTACACTGATTGGGCACTTGGTTAAGGGCGCAATGCTCATTGAGTGCGAAGGTGAACGCTTGGGTGTGCCGCAGGAAACGCGTATGCTCCTTGCGCACATGCTTATTTCTCACCATGGGCAGCCGGAGTTTGGCGCAGCAAGCCGTCCGTTGTTTTTGGAGGCGGAGGTTCTCTCACAATGCGATTTACTGGACGCGACCGTGTTTGAGTTCCACGAGGCGCAGAAATCAGTAAAGCCGGGCGAATTCAGCCGGCAGCAGTGGCCGCTGAATGACCGCAAAATCTACAACCACGGCGGCACAGGGGCGTTTTGTCCCCGTGTTTTGGAGGACACAAATTGAACAGCGATTATACTCAGCTGACGATTGCGCTTGCTGCGGAGGACATTGACGTTGTGGCGGCAATTGCGCATATGGTTGCGCCATACGGTTTTTACGTGGAAGATTATTCCCAGCTCGAGAAAGAAATTGACGCAATTGCCCACACTAATCTAATTGATGAGGAGTTGCTGGCAAAGGACCGGAGCAGCGGTGCGGTTCATCTTTTTATCTCCAAGGAGGAGAATCCGGCGGAGGCCGTGGCTTTTTTGCGTGAACGTCTGGACGCTGCGGGAATCGCTTACACGATGGCAAATACCGAATGCCGTGCCGGGGACTGGGAGAACAACTGGAAGCAATATTTCCGTCCAATGCCTGTGGGTGAGCGGCTGATGATTATCCCGGACTGGTTGAAGGCTGAAACGCCGCAAACAAAGGGGCGTGTGCCACTCTATCTTGACCCGGGATTGGCGTTTGGCACTGGCAGCCACGCAACGACGCGACTTTGTCTTGCGTTGTTGGAGAAAAACATGCCGCCAACGGGCAGGGTGCTCGACATTGGCTGTGGCAGCGGGATTTTGGGTATTGCCGCGCTTCGGCTTAGCGACCGGCAAGGCCGGACGGAAGACGTCCGTTGCAATGATACGGCGCAAAACACCTTTTTCGGTAACACTGATCCAATCCAGTCAAATGCCCTTCATGTTTTCGGGGTGGATATTGACCCTGTGGCAGTCCGTGCTGCAATGGAAAACGCTGTGCTCAATGGATTGGCACCGCCTGTTTATACCGTCGCGCAGGGCATTCTTAGCGAACAGCCCAACACACAGTTTGCGCTTGTGTTGGCGAACATTGTGGCGGATGTGCTTATACCGCTTGCGCCGGAGATGCCGCCACGTTTGTGTGAAGGTGGGCGGGTGATACTCAGCGGGATTATTGAGCACCGCGAGGCGGAGGTGACTGCTGCATACAAGGCACAGGGACTGCATGTGATAGAGCGAAGTGAGGATGAAGGCTGGGTGGCGCTTGTGCTGGGACGCTAGACTTTTTGCAGTAGAACCGATTGCGTAAACAGCTGCTTTGGTACGCAAGCATAAAATAATCCCCACCAGCGCAGTGGTGAAGATTAAGCAAAGCACATCGTCCGCACCGGCGCTGATGGCGTGCTCTACTTTGTAATGTCTGTTACGCCGGGAATTTGTCTTATGTACTCAAGCCGGACAGCGCCATTTACACTAAATATTTACTCACCGACCATAACAAAAAGCTGTGCGGAAATTCCGGGGTAAAGGCGCACTTCGGCAGGATAGGTACCATATTGCTTGATGTCCTCCACTGAAAGCTTACGCTTTTCAACGTCCACGCTGAACTGCGCGCGGATCTGCTCCGCGATTTCCTTGGCGGTCACTGAGCCGAAAAGCCGTCCGCCCTGACCGGCTTTGGCGGAAACCTTGACCGTCTTGCCCTCAAGAATGGCGGCGGCGTCTTTGGCGGCCTGCGTTTCGACCTCTATGCGGTGGCGGTCAGACGCTTCGCGGTTCTTCATCTCCGCCATTGCCTGTGCGGTGACAGGTGCGGCAAGGCCCTTTGGCAGCAAGAAGTTGCGCGCGTAGCCGTCCGAGGCGTTGACCATTTGCCCCGCTTTACCAAGACCTTTAACATCTTGTTTAAGGATAACCTTCATTAAAACCACTCCTACTTCTTCGGTTACAAGATAGTATAGCATAATCCCGCAAAATGTACAAATATCATTTTAAAACGGCATAATTGTCGACTGCTTAATATAGTTTATGATATGCACAAAAAAAGGCAACTCCCAAAGGAAGCTGCCCATGTGCGGTGTTGGTTATGCCGCTGCGCCGCCAAACAGTCCGGCTAAAACGTCCAGGATTCCTTGCAGAAAATCGCTGATGTCGAGACCAAAGTACTTCTCAACAGCGCCAGCAAAAGCCTCCGCCAACGGTACGAGCCAATCTAACATGTTTGCCTCTCCTTTCTGTGTTAAAATGTTGTGAACAAATTATAGCACAAGGATTGTGCTTTGTCAATCCTGCCGATATAATCCCTCGCGTGTAATAAATTCCGCCACACCCGGAACAACGAAGTCGGAAAAATCCTGCCTGACTTGTATTGCCGCGCGGAGCTCTGTGGAGCTGATTACTGTAGGTTCTGCGTCGATAAAGCGCACGTGCGAACGCTCATTTGGCGAGAGCCGTGAGTGCTTAAACGGCGCGCCGCCCTGCTCTCTGCGGGCGATTGCGAGGAAGGCTGTGCGCAGAATTTCACGGTAGTCCATCCATGTGTGGAACGATGCCAGGCAGTCCTCACCGGCAATGAGACACCAGTTGTTGGCAAGTGATGCGGCAGTTACTGCCTCGGGCGAGTACTGGCTCTGCAATTCGCGCAGCGTGTCGATTGTATAGCTCACACCGCCACGGCGCAACTCACGGTTGTCAATAACAAAGCGGCTGTCATCGTTGGTGAAGGTCATTTCGCACATCAAAAAGCGGTCGTAGTCATCGGCGAAAGGGACGTGCTTGCCTGGCGAGTTTCCGCTTGGGACGATGAAAACGGTGTCTAAACCAAAAGCATCCGCGGCGGAGCGCGCCAACCTCAGATGCCCTATATGCGGCGGGTCAAAGCTGCCGCCAAACAGACCGAATTTTGGCATGACGCACCGACCTTTTAAGCTAAGCCTGTCAGGATATCGCGAAAGGATTTTGGCGGGCTGCCGGCGTTAGTGTAAACTCTGTCGTCACTGGTGGAGGCAGGTCCTGTTAGCGGAATCTTTTCACCTAAATAGGTTGGCGGAGGTTTGATTACGCAGAAGGCAGCCGCTTTGACGCGCGCCAAGAATTCCCGGGTATTGTTGTATGCCCACGAGCCGTAGTCGCGTGGGTCGCTGGCAACGCCGTCTGCGTCCAGACCCAAAGAACACGCGATATACACGGCGCGAGAGAGGTGGAATTTTTGCGTAACAATCAGCACACGCTTAGCGCCAAAAATATCACGTGCGCGGTACATGGATTCATATGTGGAGAAGCCTGCGTGGTCGAGGAATATTACGTCCGGAGAAACGCCTTTATCTATGCAATAACTCTTCATGGCATTGACTTCATCGTGGTCGTCGTATCCGTGGTCGCCAGAAAGCAAAAGAATCGGTGCGGCGCCCTTGGCGTAGCATTCAATGCCGTATTTGACCCTGTCTTCGAGCATGGGGGAGAGGGTTGTGGGACTGTAAATTTGAGCGCCAAGCACAAGCACGCAGTCATAGCCGCGCTGTGCCGTTGCTTGGTCTAAGGTGAGGATATGCGGCTTGGCTGAGGCAATCATACCGGCGTTGAGACCTGCCAAGGCGAAAAAGCTGATGGCTCCGACAGCAAACAGAACCCAAAACGCTTTTTTGAATACGCGAGTGAAAGTTATCATGGCTGAAAGCCCCTTTCGGTTAGCGTTGCATTACATATTTATAGGGGTGCACGCTCTTGTGCGCCCCTATGGCAAAAGGGGCGATCATTTTACGTTTGTTTTTCTGTTGATCAGATATGCTGTTAAATACAGGAGCGCGGCAGAAACGATCAGTTGCAAAATCATGCCGCCGATGCCGAACTTAAACATCCAGCCGCCGTCTGAGGGAAGGTAGGCTGAATGCTCATTGGGAACCGTCATTGACTCGTAGACAATTCCAACATCGTCTGCTGTGAGTATGAACGCAAACGGGAACCTGTTCGTCAGGATTACATTGACGACATACGTTGGGATAAAGAACAGGAACGAGAAAGCAATACCCCAAGCCACGTTATGGTTTTGGAAGGGACGGACGTTTGCAAGCGTGATTGCAAAGTATATATCCGCGATAAATACCAGCATTTGCAGGAAGTAATACACGCCCAAAAACAAGCCGGTGAGCACCAAAACGCCTTTGTTTGGCATGTTGATAAAGTTTCCCAGCAACTCCTTTATCATCTGGATACCTTCATTGTCGGCGGTTTGGACGGAGATATAGTAAATGCCGCCAAGGATAACGCCGACCATGATGAAGTACGATACCAGCATCCACAGCACAGAGACGATTGTTTTTGAGGCGAGCAGCTTGCCGCCCTTAACGGGCAAGGTAAAGCTGAGGTAGCCTTCTTTACCATAGAGTGAGCTTGCGAAGTTACGGATTACGCTATAAATGGTGAAGAAGAACAGTAAAAATGGAACGACCGCTATAAGCAATCCGCTGATGCCGACAAGCCATTTGATTTTTGTGATAAATGCCAGCATCAGCAAGCCAATGGTGACGATTGTCGCCACGTAAATACCCATCATGTAATGGGCGGTTGATTTGATTTCGTTTTTGATTAGCCTTGACATGTTATCCGCCCTCCTTTACTGTTGACCGTTTTGTGATTGCATAAGCTGAGCATAAGCCGCCGGGTTGCTTTGACGCAATGTCTCCAGTTGAGCGGCGAGGTTGCCGGAAGCCTGCTGAGCAACCGGCATTTGCTGTTGCTGGTAATAGGGAATGCCATGCTTCTCGCAATAGAATGCTTCAAGCGTTTGGCCTTTGGCGCGGATATTGGCAACGTTTTCGTCGGCGATGACCTTGCCTTGGCGAATCATCAGCGCGTGATCGAACACGTCCTCCAAATCATGGATTTGGTGGGTAGAGATAAGCATCGCGGAGCCTTTAGGTCTGTTGTTCAGGATAGTCTGTTTGATGGCAAGGCGTGCCGCCGGGTCAACACCGCCCAATGGCTCGTCCATAATATAGAGCTGCGCCTCACGGCACATGGTCAGCGTAAGTAGCATTTTTTCATGCATGCCTTTTGACATGTTTTTGACCCTCATCGACGGTGTGAGACTAAAATCCTCTAGAAATGTGTAAGCTTTTTCGCGGTTAAAGTCAGTGAAAAGCGAAGCGACGGTTTCAATCGCGTCTTTCGCCGTCATCCAGTTGGCCAGGTAACTGCTCTCGGGCATATATGCCACGAGTTTTTTGCTTTCTACGCCAATTGGCAGGCCGTTGATGGTGATATCTCCTGTATAATCGTGAATCAACCCGGTGAGGATTTTGATCAGCGAGGTTTTTCCGCAGCCGTTAGGACCAAGCAAGCCGATAATCTGCCCGCCGTCCAGCGCGAAGGAAACACCACTGAGCACCTCTGTTTTGCCGTAGGATTTGTGCAGGTTGTTAACTGTAATAATCTTGGACATATGCCCTCCCAGAAATCAATGGTACACTGACTAACGTAGTATAGCACGTTTTGCGCAAAATGAAAAGTCTTATTCATGTTAACGAAATGTAAAATTTTATGAAATCTGCGTGAAGGAACGGTTGAATCATGGCTCCGGCTGCAGAGGTCAAAAGATGAAACACATCTCCAAAAAGTGCTTTACAAAGCGCATACAATCCTGTATAATAGACTAGAATGTTGTCTGAATCAACAA
>JAIRYC010000087.1 GCA_031267965.1 Oscillospiraceae bacterium
CGTGACGGAGTTCCCCTACGGCGAAAATCAGCTGACGGGCTACAACCAACTGCTCATTTTTGACGAAGAAAACGAGCGTTATCGTTACCTTGACGCGGCGGGTATGGCGCACAATTATGGAGCGGGTGAAGGGAATCGAACCCTCGTGTTCAGCTTGGGAAGCTGACATTCTACCATTGAACTACACCCGCGTATTTCTATTAGCAAAGTATATCACTTTGTTATATGGATTGCAAGTCCCCTATGCGTTTTTGGGGGCGGTATGCTTGCGCTAACGGTGCTTATCGTGTATAATATTCAAAACGCTCATATGGGGGAACACCATGCTGACAATACAAGGTGACGATTTTTATCTTGGCGGCAAACCGTTCAAAATCTACAGCGGCGCAATCCATTATTTCCGCACACTGCCTGAGCAGTGGGAAGACAGGCTGCGCAAGTTGGTGGCATGTGGGCTTAACTGCGTAGAAACCTACGTCTGCTGGAACTTGCACGAACCACGCAAAGGTCAGTTTGATTTTTACGGTATGCTGGATATTGTGCGCTTCCTCAAGCTTGCGCAGGAGCTTGGACTTTATGCAATCGTCCGGCCCGGCCCTTATATTTGTGCAGAGTGGGAGTTTGGCGGTATGCCCGCTTGGTTGCTGGCTGAGGATGGACTACTCTTGCGCTGCAGCGAACCGCACTACCTTGCACATGTACGTGATTTTTATGCCAAACTGCTGCCATTATTAGCGCCGCAGCAGGTGCACAAAGGCGGCAATATCATCGCCATGCAAGTGGAAAACGAATATGGCAGCTACGGCAACGACCACGATTATTTGCTGGAGCTTGAGAAAATTCAGCGGGAGAACGGCATTGAGGTTCTTCTCTTCACATCTGACGGGCCCGATTCCAACATGCTCTCCGGCGGGACTGTGCCACACCTGCTGAAGACTGCAAACTTCGGCTCCGGCGCAAAACGCAATCTTGCCGCACTGCGCCGTTTACAGACCAAAGGACCCATGATGTGCATGGAGTTTTGGAACGGCTGGTTTGACCATTATGGTGAAATTCATCACCTCCGCCCTGCCAAGCATTTTGAGCTTGAGTTCAAGGCTTTGCTGGAACAAGACGCAAGCTGTAATATTTATATGTTCCATGGCGGAACAAACTTTGGTTATATGGGCGGCGCGAACCATACGGGCAAGGTCTACCAGCCTACGGTGACAAGTTACGACTACGACGCACTCTTGACCGAATGGGGCGGCTACACCAAAAAATACCACGCCACACGGAAGGTACTTTGCGCACACCGCGGCATAACCCCTCCTGAATTGCCACCCGAAGGCGAGCGCCGCGCCTACGGCAAAATCAGCCTCACCAAAACAGCGGGTTTGTTTGCCAGCCTTGATAAGCTCAGCACAAGTGTTCAAAGCATTGCACCTGAATATATGGAAAAATTCGGGCAGAACTATGGGCTTATCCTATACCGCCATGTGCTGCACGGCAACTACTCCGGTCAGTTGTTTGTCGACGGTCTGCATGACAGGGCGTGGGTTTTTGCGGACGGCGAATACAAAGGCTTGCTCTGGCGCAACGAGTGGAACGGCGTAAGCTTGGGTGATATTAAAGAGAATGCGGTAATTGACGTACTGGTCGAGGGCATGGGGCGCGTCAACTACGGCCCGCAGATGACGTCTGACCGCAAGGGTGCGGAACAAATCCGAATCGGCAACCAACTGCTATATCATTGGGAAGTGTTTCCGCTTCCGCTGGAAAATCCGGAAATACTTGATTTTACGCAGACTAACCCGCAATCCGCGCCGGCGTTTTATCAGGGCATGTTCCGCGCAGACGACAAAGCGGATACCTTTATTAAGTTCAAGGGGTTCACAAAGGGATATGTATGGGTCAATGGCTTTCACCTTGGTCGCTATTGGGCGATCGGGCCGCAGCAGACGCTGTATCTGCCGTCGCCGCTGCTCCGGGATGAAAACACCGTCACAGTGCTGGAGCTTGAGAAGCTGCCAAAAGCCGCTCACGTTGAACTGACTGATAAGCCCGACTTGCGCGGCAAGAAGTGGTTCGGCAAGAAATCGTAATACCGCAGCCTAACCCATTGTGTCCCTAACCACTCTGCTTAACTGCAGCCAAATATAATTTTGAAAGGATAGATTATCATGGATAAAAAATATATGAACGAGGAATATTTGAACATTGCACAATATTTCTTGAAAAAGCCGAATCGGTATTCTGTTTTAATAAAGGGGGAAAGACCATTTTGTATTTCCTGCTGATTCTTACAAGTGCCGCTCTTTGACCAAGCCGGATATTCCCTCAATCCCCGGCATAATCGTCACTACGATACATCCAAAAGAACTGAAGGATGCCTTATTAATGAAATAAAAAGAAAACTTTCTGCCCATGCCAAAGTGGAAACCGAGCCTGCCAATTGATATAAAATTAATTAGCGAAAACGCTAGGTATTGTACGGATGACAAATTTTAGTTTATCGAAAGGCAGAGATTTCCCTCGCCTTTCTCGCTAAATCTCCATTCCTCGCGCGCTCGTCCGTTTTGGGAAGGCATTGCCGATAGCCCAAACACAAACACAGATGAAGGCCTTGTTGCAAAGGGTGCGGACACAATAACGTTTTTGGAAGAAAAGCGTGCCATATTGGGCTTGAACGAAAGAGAAGCCAACGCATGTATTATTGATTGACTGCCGTAGCTTGAAAACAACAAGTACAATTTCATTCGCTTTCAGTCAAAACCCGATATCTGTGACAAGAAAGGGCTATATGATCGTCGAATGGGGTGGCACAGAAATAAATTAACAGCGCTCATGCCACTACCCGCCCGGCATAAAGTCCGCCGTCCGCACGCGAACGCACACGCCACTGCACCAAATGCAGCTTGCCGCCCGTCAGCTCCAGCGCGGTGATTTCCCCTGGATGAACACAGCAGCCGTCGTTTGCGTATCCCGTGCCCGCTGAGCCGTTCCAATAAGCGCGGTGAGTGTGCCCGGCAATCAGGATTGCACCCTGACTCTTACTCCAATCGGCAAGCCGTTGCTCAATTTTGTCCAAACGCTTTGGATGCTCATGCACGCGGAATGGCTCCCGCATACCGAAGATTTCCAGCGGCACCCAAACTGTATGTACGGCAAAACGCGTCACGCGCCAAAGCGTGCTGTTGAAGATATCCGCCTGATGGCCGTGGCAAAGGTAGTATTTGCGTCCGTCGTCATCGTCTAGAATAATCGCCTCGTTTATCCGCAGACCCTCAAAAAACGGCACGCACAGGCGACTGTTCAAAGCTACGCAGCCTTGCAGGTTTTTCTCACGCCACTTGGCGCTTCGCTTAACGATATCATGATTGCCATAGAGCATATGGAATCGTCCGGCACGGTGAAAGCGCTCGAGCATGGCAAAGGTTTCCCGGTGGGCTTCGAGGATTTGCGAAAAATTGTGGTTTTCCCAAAGCTCGTCGCCGTCGCCAAGCTCAAAGTATGTATAGTCCCCGCGCCAATAGTGTTCCATTGCGGCGTGCCAAAGTGGAACGTTTTGCGCAAAGTCGTCTGCCCCATCGCCTAATCCACGGTGGCAGTCGCTCATGAAAACAAAGCGCGTCGCGCTGTCTACAGGTATGTGCGGGCAGGCGGCAAAAGCCCTGCTCAAACGCGTTGATGTACTCATACCCTATTTTATGCTCAAGGCAGGAGCATGTTGACGCTATTCAAAACACACCCTAAATTGTTGTTATTGCAATACACAATCATTGCTAATTTACACCAAATAGGTGGCAAATGCTCGATGTGTTACAAAATTGTTTCGAACTTTCCGATAAAAATTCGCAAAACCCCTTGCAATCTTAAACAATTTGTGCTATATTTGACCTACGGTGCAAGCTTTACTCTATCATAGCAAAGGAGGTAACCCTCATGGACGATTTTGTTCAAGCATTTGCGGATTTCTTTAGTTGGGCTTCCGGTTGGACTTTTGAGTATGTCTACACAATCATTGTTGATTGGCTCGGAACAGTAATGGGCTGGGATTTCCACCATGGTCAGTGACCTGCCCGAAACCAATTCACAAAAAGCCCCCTGCCCAAGCCGGACAGGGGGCTTTTCATATTCTGTCAGCGCTTTTTGCGCATAAACCTTGAGCACGAGAGCACCATGCCCATTTCCGCCAGCAAGATAACCAAGGACGTACCGCCGTAGCTAAAAAATGGTAGCCCTATGCCAGTGTTGGGGATTGTGTCCGTCACAACTGCAATGTTAAGCGCAGCTTGCAGTCCAACCTGGAAGCAAATGCCCATACACAGCAAGCCGTTAAAGCGCCGCGCGTCACCACGCTGCCGCTGTGCAACAATGAAGCCTTGCCTCAGCAGAAACACAAACAGCAAAAGGATTATCACCGCGCCAATATACCCCAGTTCCTCACAAATAATGGAAAAAATGAAATCGTTGTGCGGCTCGGAAACATAGAGGTGCTTTTGCTGGCTTCGCCCAAAGCCCAGCCCAAACAGTCCTCCGGAGCCGATTGCGTAAAGCGACTGGTTGACCTGCCAACGCGCCCCAAGCGGGTCGTAGTTTTTATCAAGCCAGGCAGTAACGCGTTCCTGCATGTAATTAGCAAAGATTTTCTGGATAAATCCAACGCCCGCAAAATAGGCAAGTATCAGCAACGCAATCCCGGCTACCGGAATCAAGAACCAATACCATTTTACGCCGCCGAGCCACATCATCACAGCACCAAGCAACAGCAGCAAGATAGTACCCGAAAGGTGGTTTTCTTTGTACACCAAACCGCATATGCCACCGATTACCACGGCATAGACCCCAATTGCGCTTAATGCTTCCCAAGCACGACGGATAAAATCCCTTGCCTTCGCCTTTGTCCTTGCCCATCCCCAGCGTGGGAATGGTCCGCCCAGCGTGATTTTACTCATGATCTTTCCCTTACGCGCTTCCATATCCGCCGCGCAGAACATAATCAAGCCCAGCTTAGCGATTTCCGACGGCTGGAATGTAAAACTTCCAAAACCGATGAAGCGCGCAATATCTTCACGTCCGGCCCCCAGGTTTGTGTGGTAAAACAACACAACGACCAACAGCACAAACGATGTGCCCAGCGCAGCATACGCCCAATCCCTAAATACACTTGGATGGATATTCGATATAACAAACATAACTGCCAAGCCCAACAACGCGTTTTTTGCCTGCGGGATTATATACGCATAGGCGTTGCCCTCATGTGCTTGTGCATCTACGTAGCCTGCGGAGAACATCATCACCAGCCCGAACGCAAGCAGACCAAGCACCAAAATCAAGAAAAAGGTATCCACACCCTGTTGAGCGCGGATTGCTTTTACCAGCCCTCCAAAGCCCGGTTTTGTTTTTTTGAACGTGAAGAACGGGTGCTCGGTTGGATGCGGCAAAACGCGGCGTAAAAGCCCGTCCTCGCGCGGCATGCTCTGGCGTGCAAGGGACTGTGTATTCTGCTGGCTACGGCGGGTGCTGCCCGCCACAGAACGTTCTCTGCGCTGGCTGTTTGCCAGGTAGCGGTGCGTCTGCGAATCCGGACGGCGGTTTGTCACGCGAGGTAACCTCCAGTTTTAAGCAGAACGTAGCCCAAGGCTATGCCTGCTACATTCACTGCACAAAAGATAAACACGATTTTTTTCTCGCTCCAGCCGGACAACTCAAAGTGGTGGTGAATCGGCGCCATTTTGAAAACGCGCTTACCGTGCGTTACTTTAAAATAGCCGATTTGGATAACATCCGACAGGCCCTCAATCACATATATGATGCCAAACAGGAGCAAAATTAGCGGCGCATTCAGCGTGTATGCCAGCGCGACGACCATTCCACCAAGGAACAGGGCGCCCACATCTCCCATAATGACCTTGGCCGGTTTGTGATTCCAGCATAGGAACCCAAGGCACGCACCGAGCAATGCCGCCGCCATGACGGCCGTGCTCTGCTGCCCAACAAGGTACGCCAACGCTATAAATGCGGCGGATGCTGTCGCCGTAACAGAAGAGCAAAGTCCATCTACGCCATCAGTAAAATTGACTGCGTTGACCGCGGCATAGAGCACGCCGAACCCAAATGGGAAGAAGGCCCACCACGGCATTGCTACATCGCCGAAGAAGGGCGCCCACATGTGCGGCGCACCGCCTTCAAACTTCCAGACGGTGAAAAGGTAGCCGAGGATGATGACGATTTGCAGCAGGGTTTTTTGTTTAATATCCAAACCCTGATTGCGTTTTTTAACAACCTTGATATAATCGTCCAAGAAGCCCACAAAGCCAAAACTCAATGCCATAACAAAGCCTGCAATCAACTTTTTGGAGCTTGGGTCGCCAATATCAACAATCAGCTTTGGCAAAATAAAGATTGCAAACGCCGCCGCAGTTCCGGCAACAAAAAGCAGCCCGCCCATTGTGGGGATACCTTCTTTGCTTTTGTGCCACTTAGGACCGATATCCAAAATAGTCTGCCCAATTTTGAGCTTGCGCAACCAAGGAATAATCCCAAAACCCAGCAGCGCCGTCACCATGAACGCGACCGCTGCCGCGAAAATCAGCATTATTTTGTCCACGCTTTTTTACCGAACCTTTCTGTTTTTGATTCTTTGCGGCCGGCGGTTGACCACCGTCCCTACTCTGCGCCGGCGGCTTTTGCCAGCACCTCGTGCACGACTTTGCGCTCATCAAGGCTTATCTTGCCCGTGCCGAGTATCTGATAGTCCTCGTGCCCCTTACCCGCAAGCAGAATTATATCGCCTTCGTCCGCTTCTGTCAACGCCATGCCGATTGCAGTCACTCTGTCGCGTTCCACGCGAACCTGTTTGCGCAGCTTACTCGGCACACCCTCAAGTATCTCCGCAATGATTGTGTCCGGGTCCTCCGTGCGCGGATTATCCGACGTGATGAAGACGGCATCCGCAAGTTCCACCGCTATTTTGCCCATAACCGGGCGTTTGGCACGGTCTCGGTCGCCACCGCAGCCCAGCAGCACAATCAGGCGATTAGGATGGCACTCGCGCAGGGTCGTCAGGACATTCTCAAGCGCATCAGGCGTATGGGCATAGTCGATGTAAACGCAGTATGGAGTATCAGTTTCTACGCGCTCAAGCCTGCCGGGGATTCCCCGCGATGCAGAGAGCGCATTTGCCGCGGCGTTGAAGTCAATTCCAAGCTCGGTGGCCGTTGCAAGCGCCGCAAGTGCATTGTGGGCGGAAAATCGCCCTGGCGTTTGCAGCTTAAGCCGCGCAATCTTACCCATAGCGACCG
This sequence comes from Oscillospiraceae bacterium, assembly GCA_031267965.1. Taxonomy (GTDB): domain Bacteria; phylum Bacillota; class Clostridia; order Oscillospirales; family Acutalibacteraceae; genus WRKY01. The sequence goes on from JAIRYC010000087.1 coordinate 7,287, forward strand.
CGTTAAAACGCACGCCGTCAAGGTTTTGCTCCAGATTCTTGGCGGTGTAATCCGCCTCATCCCAGTTGAGAGAGTAACTAACCGTGCGGCGTAAACTGCCAATGGACATATAGGCGTTGTTGGGGTCGTCAAGGTTCAGCACACACAGCGCGGCACTGGGGAATAGGCAGCGCTTTGCGGCTTTGTACTCCCTCATGGAGCCATGGTAGTCTAAATGGTCTTGCGTTAGGTTGGTGAACACTGCGGCCGCAAAGGCAAGCCCTGCCGTGCGCCGCTGCTCCAGCGCTTGGGAGCTGACCTCCATTACACAGTAGGTGCAGCCTTTGTCCGCCATCTTTTTCAAGAGCGATTGCAATGTAAACGAATCCGGAGTCGTCAGAGAGGATTCCTCCGCCTCTTCCCCGCTGATTTCTGTGCGCACAGTACCAATCAGCCCAACTTTTTCGCCGGCGGATTCAAGAATATCCCGCAGGAGGAATGCTGTGCTGGTTTTACCGTTGGTTCCAGTTATGCCGATTATCTTTAGCCGCTTTGCCGGATATCCATGCCACACGGCACAAATGAGTGCCAGCGCAGCACGCGAGTCCCGCACAAGGATTTGCTTTTCGAGCAGCAAATCCCGCTGGGTGACAATAAACGCCGCACCTTTCTCCAACGCTTCAGCAGCAAAGGAGTGTCCGTCAACACGCCGTCCGGTTACGCACACAAAACCGTAGCCGGATTTCATGCGGTTGATGTCGTCTGTAATGCCGGTAATATCGCCTTTTATTTTAGGCAGAGCACCCTCATACCAATCAAACAAGGTTTGGATTTGCATGGCGTTCTCCTTTCAGTTTCGTTTTTCAGGGCAGGAACACCTATGAAATTTTTGTCAATCCACAAAATATGGCGTATAATCACTGTCACTGGCGTATGACTTGAAGTACACAGTCACTGTGCGCCCCTGCGCCACTTCCAGCCCATACTTTAAATCCTGCCGGTATGCCTTGGGCTTATCGCGCCCACCTGCAACCAGGTTTGCGGCATATTTAAGGTTAAGACCGGCGTTTGCAGCAAGCACTTTCGCTTCCTCCGGCGTTTTATTAAGGAAATTCGGCACCATGGTCTTCTTTTCCTTAGATTCCTTGGTGGTGTAAAGCAAAACCACCCCGTCGCGGTAAAGGTGTTCGCCCGCCGCCGGAACCTGAGAAACAACCTTTTCACCTTCACCAACCACACGGGCAGTCAAGTGTGATTTTTCCAGCGTGTCTTTTGCGTCTTTTACTGCCTTGCCCTGCACAGACGGTACCTCGTTAAAATAAACGGCTTTTTCCTCTTCCGTGTACTTTGGCGGCACATTCAGGTAAATGAGTGAATCCTCCATTACACGCTCGGCAACCGGCGCGGCGATTTGACTGCCGTTATATGCCCCAACAGGCTCGTCGATAGTAATCAGCATAGCCAGCTTGGGGTTATCCGCCGGGGCAAAGCAGACGAAGGACGCGACATATTTGCCGTCGTGCTCACCAGAGATCATTTTTTGGCTGGTACCCGTCTTGCCCGCCACGCGGTAACCCGGTACGTAGCCGTTTTTGCCCGTTCCGGCAATAACTACCTGTCGCATCATTTCTGTGACCTTTGAGGCGGTATCGTTAGAAATGACCTGTCGCTTTAAGGTGGGTTCATTTTTTTTGATTGCGTTGCCGTCCGCGTCAAGCTCACGGGCAACGATATACGGTTGCATAAGCTTCCCGCCGTTTGCAATTGCATTCACAGCTGTAAGCATTTGCAGCGGCGTCACCTGAAACGACTGACCGAACGACGCGGACGCAAGGTCAACAATGCTCATGGATTTGCGTGGATAATAGGTAACGCCGGGCTTGGGTTTTGCCTCCGCATAAGGAGAAAAGCCTGTTTGTTCGGTAAAGCCAAAGCCCTCAAAATAATCAGAAAATTTTTGCACGCCAACGCTTTGGCCGACGGAAACAAAATATGGGTTACATGAGTTCATAAGCGCCTGGGTAAAATCCTGCGTGCCGTGTCCGCTGAGCTTGTGGCAGTGGTATGTACGTCCGCCAATTTTGATTGCTCCTGTGTCGGTATAAAGGCGCTTCATTTCCCAAGTTTTTTCCTCAAGCGCCATGGATGCGGTAATAACCTTGAAGACGGAACCCGGGTAGTAGATATCCGCAATTGAATGGTTTTTCCACATATTGTTGACGGCAGTGTTCTCCGCCTTTGCTTTTTCATCCGGCGTTTTGAACTTGCCGATTGTTTCGAGAACGCGCGGATCAGTAATCTTGAATGGCTCGTTCAGGTCGTAGTTTGGTGTGCCGGCCATAGCAAGAATCGCCCCGGTCTGCACTTCCATGACTATGCCATAGGTGGCGTTTGCCTGCGTATCCTTTTGGGCCTGCTTAAGTTCACGTTCAAGGTAACGCTGAATCGTCGCGTCAAGTGTCAGTACCAGCGAGTGCCCCTGCACCGGGTCAACGTAGGTATCATAGGCGGCGTCCATTTCACCGCCGGCGGCATCCTTGGCAGTGATTTTGCGTCCGGGTATGCCCGTAAGCTCTTTGTTGAACTGGTACTCTAACCCGGCGCGCCCCTCGTCTCCCGCCCCGGTGAATCCAATCAGTGTAGATGCGAACGTGCCCTTTGGATAGTAGCGCTTGGTGTCCGGGTCAAGCCCGATTACTGTTGAGGCAAAAAAACTGGACTTGTATTCCTCATGCGACTTTTCCTCAACCTTTGTATAGGCAAAGCTCTTTCCTGCAACCTTGGGTTCGGTCTGGGTGGCTTTTTTACCAAACAAATATTCCGAAACAGCGTCGCTCATAGGCTTTTCCGCCTGAGAACGCAAAGTCAGCGCGCCATATTTGGTTAGCTTAAACTTGCTGAGTACCGCTTCGGGAGTAGAATTAATCATTGGCGCAAGGTCTTTGCTGATTTGCTCCATGACGCGCAGACGTTCGTCCTCTTTGGCGATCTCTAAAAACTTAGCCGGCCAACAAACTACCGCTTTGACTGCCGCGCTCTCAGCCAACAGCTCCATATTGGAATCGTATATTTTACCGCGTGTTGGGCGTATTTCAGTGTCGTGAAGCTGGTTCTGTTCAGCCTTTGCGCGGTACTCGTTACCGTGGACAATGGATTTCCCCCACAAACTGATACCAATACCGACAAACCCAAAGCAGATGACAAGCAATACCGCATTCGACCGCTTCAAGCTTTGGTCAAACGCATTGTTGCTGCGTTTTTTGTGTGGGATTGGCATGTTTCCTCCAATCTAAGAGCAAATATAAAGCATGGAATTTTATGCAATTGCAGCACTGTATTATGCGCGCAGCGTTCAGGGTACGTCGCCCGTTACGCAAAACATATAGCTTTTTTCGTCAATTTTGCTCGTTGAGTATAGCTTCTTAATCAAGAATCACCGGATCCTCGTCAGCACGGATCATTCCGTACTCGCCGATTGCGGTATCGTAAGCCTCGTCCGCCGGGATTGCGCGCTGTGTTTCGTTCCTCAGGCGTATGTTGTCACGCAGTGCGTCCTCGTAGATTTTATCTGCTTTTACTATTGCCGCCGCACGCGCCTCGGATGAAGCATCCGCAATCAGTGACGGAACAACCCATGCAAGTACAAGGGCAATCGCGACTAAAACAGCCATAGCCTTGCGCTTAGTGACCACCCGTAAAGATGCCGGCGAAACACTGGGCCGTACCTTGGGTCCCGGTGCCGGGCGGCGAACAGGCGTTGGTACTTGCGGCGCATGCGACGGCGCGATTTTACGCGCGGCATTGCGGTCGTAATAAATTTGTGCCATAATGATTTCCTCCTTGGTGTGTTGCGTGCCGTTCGCGGCTTTTTGCAAAGTGGTGAAATTTGAGAATCGCGCGCTCCTAACTTGAGTTAAAATGCGATTTTCACAACAGATTCATCTTTTCCTGCCTCTGGCGTGTCAAGCTTTTCAATCGCCCTGAGCTTTGCCGAACGGCTACGCGGGTTTACGGCCAACTCTTCCTGCCCTGGCGTGCGCGGCTTGCCGAGCTTTCGTCCGCGCGGCGTTTTACCGCAAACGCATTTTGGAAAATCCGGCGGGCAAGTGCAGCCTTGGCATTGCCTTGCAAACGCCTGCTTGACAATCCTGTCCTCAAGGCTATGAAAGGAAATACACGCAAATCTTCCGCCGGGCGCAAGACAGTCGAACATGTCGTCCAGTGCGGCGGGCAAACGGTCAAGTTCTCCGTTTATGTAAATTCTCAGCGCTTGGAACGTCCTGCGTGCGGGGTGCTTATCGCGTCGGGCGGCAGCAGGTACCGCGTCACGAACAATATTGGCAAGGGCAAGCGTTGTGGTGACAGGTGCGCTTGCGCGAGCCGTGACAATTGCGCGGGCAATGCGGCGCGCATAAGGTTCATCCGCAAAGCGTGTGAGAATATCCACAAGCAACCGCTCATCCAAAGTATTGACCGCGTCAGCGGCGGTTTGTCCGATGTTACCCATGCGCATGTCCAATGGTGCGTCCTTGTGTAAGCTAAAACCGCGTGAGGGGTCGTCGAGTTGCAGGCTGGATACGCCTAGGTCCGCAAGAATGCCGTTCAGTGATGAAATACCGAGACCATGCAGGATACGCTTGCAATCAAAGAAGTTGCCGTGTATAATAGTGGCGTGCGGATGATTGGCAAAGCGTTCGTGGAGTTTGGCAATGGCCTGCGGGTCACGGTCTACGCACAGGACTTTGCCGCCATTTGCAAGGATTTGTGCCGAGTGTCCGCCGAGTCCTGCCGTGGCGTCCATGTAAAGTCCGCCCGGCTGAATGTTCAGTGCATCCATGCATTCGTCAAGGAGCACGGGTATGTGTGTAAACGCCATCATTCCTCATCGTCCAGCGGGACGCCCTCATTCTCGTGCGCGTCGTCAACCTCGCGACGCAGATCCTCCTTCAGCTTCTCTGGCGACCAAAGCTCAAGGCGCTTGCCACAGCCGACGATGGCCACCTTGCCGTCCAAACCGGCGTATTTGCGCAAGGCTTCACTCAATGTAACGCGCCCGGCGGAATCTGTTGAGGTCATTTGCATAGCAACGGAAAGCTTGCGGATTTGCCTGTCGCGCATTTGCCCGGCGTAGTGCCTGCGCACACGGGAGATATAGTTGTTGTACTTATCCTCCGGCATAACCACAAGGTGCGGCACCTCTTCGCTGACGGAGAGCACGGGCATGAACACTGCAAAGCGCTCACCCAAGAGCGGACGGATATCCTTGGGGATAACCAGACGCTTCTGCGCATCCAGCCCATGATCGGTTTTGCTCCAGAACTCGTCCATTTTCCGCCCTCCCTCCCCCGTATCCGTGGATATTTATAACTTCGGAAGCCTATCAATAACTTTTATCTAACTTCCAATGACTATTGTACACTATTTATATCCCTGCGTCAACTATTGACACGGTATACTTATCAACAAGTTTTCCTCCGAGTTTTCCACAATGCCGTGAGTTTTCCACTTTTGCACAAAAAATTAGTGGATAACTCAGGCGTTGGACATAACAGGCTGGTTATGTCACAACAATAGAACACTGTCACTGCCTCCAAAAGCAAGCAATGGATCAAAAGGAAAGGTTATGCCAAAAAACATCCATGAAAATCACCGCGACCGATTGCGTGAACGTTTCCGCAAGGAGGGATTGGGGCATTTTGAACCCCATCAGGTGCTGGAGTTGCTGCTGTTTTATGCAATTCCCCGCCGGGATGTGAATCCCGTAGCGCACGAACTACTTCTGCGCTTTGGCTCACTGCGCGCCGTACTTGATACCCCATACGAGCACCTGCGCACCGTGCCCGGCATGACGGAAAACGCCGCGCTTTTTTTGACGCTATTGCCGCAGCTGGCACGTAGCTACGCAATCGGCGGCGAGCCTGAGCACCCGTTTCTGCTGGAGCCTGATATCCTGCGCTCCTATCTGATGGCACGGTATGTGGGCGTTAGGGTGGAATTGCCACTGTTGCTGTGTCTGGATTCCGCAGGCAAGCTCAAGGACATGCACGAATTTCCGGCGGGTACATTCAGCGCGGTAGGGCTTGATTTGCGTGTGCTCGCGGAGCAGATTATCCGCAAAAACGCTTCGGCGGTCATATTGGCGCACAATCATCCGGGCGGTAAGGCGCTTCCTTCCCCGGAGGACATTGAAACAACACGCCGCGCCGCATGGCTGTTCAAGGAAATCCGCGTGCGGCTATGCGACCATGTGATTTGCGCGGGCAGCGAATTGTTCTCTATGGCGGCTGACAAACGCTTGATGGGGCTGTTCATATAATGGAGGTACGGGAATGGAAATACAGGTTTTTGGAAAAACAAAGTGCTTTGACACCAAGAAAGCGCTGCGCTTTTTTAAGGAGCGCGGCGTGCGTGTGCACGAGTTGGACATCCTGCGCAAGGGGCTGAGCCTTGGCGAATACCGCTCTGTGCGCGCGGCACTGGGCGGCCAGCTTGACGCCCTAATTGACGGCAGTGGCAAGGCATATGAAAAATACTTTATTGCGTATTTGGCAGGCGACGATGTGGTTGAGTCGGCACTGCTGGAGCACCCGGAGCTTTACCGCACGCCGATTGTACGCTGCGGCAAAGCGGCAACTGTTGGCTATGCACCCGAGGTTTGGGCGGAGTGGCTAGAGACCCTAAAAGCTTAAACAACTTGCGTTTCATGCCTGTTGTGTGTATACTATGGAGAGAAAAAATCGCCGTGGAGAGTTTATGCAAGAATTTATGAATTACGCCGAAAACGCCGGGTTCAGCGCCCTGTGTTCCTTTCCGCTCAAGGGCTATACAAGCTTCAAAATCGGCGGCCCGGCGGACGTCTTGGCGTTTCCAAAGACCGCGGAACAATTTGCCGGAGTCCTGCAACTTTGCAGGCGTGCCGACATCCCGACTTTCATTTTGGGAAATGGGAGTAATCTGCTCGTGCCTGATGACGGCTTCCGCGGTGCAGTGCTTTCCACCGCTGAACTGCGCGGCTTGAGGCTTGACAGTGGGCGCATTTTCTGCGGTGCGGGCGAGAAGCTGAAAGCCCTGTGTATGTTTGCGCTGGAGCATTCGCTCAGCGGACTTGAATTTGCTTATGGCATACCCGGCAGCGCGGGCGGCGCGGCGTTTATGAATGCGGGTGCTTACGGCGGCGAAATGAAGGATATATTACGTGTTTGCCGCTGCCTAACCGCAGAGGGTGAGTTTGCTGAATTGTGCGGCGAAACGCTTGGACTTGCCTACCGACACAGCGCGTTTGCGGAAAACGGCGGTGTTATTCTGGAACTTGAGTTAGAGCTACAGACTGGTGAACCGTTGGGAATCCGTGCGAAAATGGACGACTTCCTGTCCCGCCGGCGTGAAAAGCAGCCGCTGGAATTTCCCAGCGCAGGCAGCATTTTCAAGCGCCCGCCCGGGGACTATGCCGGCCGGCTGATTGAAGCTTGCGGTCTGCGTGGGCACGCAATCGGCGGGGCACAGGTTAGCGAGAAGCACTGTGGGTTTATTGTCAACAAGAGCGGCGCAACCTGCGCGGACGTACTGGAACTGGTTGCACATATCAGGCAAACGGTGCTGGCACAAACGGGCGTTGAATTGGAACCAGAGATTCGGGTGCTGGACGCTATACCTATTTACGAAAAATAAAAGCCGTGCCGCTTGCCGCTGCGTGGCTTTTATGATATAATGCTGTGCAGAAAGGAAGGGTGAAAAAACGATACTTCAACAGAGGCCTGCAAGAAGGCAAAAAGCGGCCGGACTGGGAGCGCGTACTCGCCACAGAAGCAATCGCCTGCCCAGACTTGTACGATTTAATGCGTCAAGTCGTCCTGCTGATTACCGAAAGCGGCGAAAACATACAAAGCCGATATCCTGCTGTATTACCGTTACATCTAAACCAACGATTTGGACCATGAAGTCTTTCAAACAGACGACATGTGCGATATTTTTGAGCAATGGGACTACAGCAAAGAATGCTTTCCCATTTTGCTTTATAGGGCGGAGTGGGAACAGCAAGCTGGTTGGTATGATCAGCTTGCCGGCGGAATTTGCAAAACGCCTAAAGAAGCGGAAGGACATTTGCAGGAGGCCACAAGCTATTTTGACGAATATGGGAGTTTGAAGAAACGGTTGAAACTGAAGAAGATGAGGACGAAGAAGGGGACGTTGAACAGCTGATACATTTTTTTGGCCAGTCTTTGGCAAAGTGCTGAACCTTGACAAAGCGCAAATGCGGCAATGTGCTCTGCGGTTTAACAATACTATGGCAAACGGTCATAAGCCGAGCATTGCCGAACTGATAACACAATCATAAAAATGGAGGGGAAATAATGGCAAACTTTGGTCTCAACGCTATGGCATACAAAGAAATTTTCCGCGAATACTTTAAGCTGGCGAACTACACGCTCACATCTGCCGTCACCGAAGCATTGGTGGCAGGCTTAAAACGTTTCTGAGAACTGACGGAAAGCGGCGAAATTGAGGACCGCTGGGTTAACATTGACATGAAGACCGAAACAGAGATGATGCTGTTTTATCCCAGCGAGGACGAAACCGGTCCGGATGAGATAGAGGGCGAACCGCCGGTTACTGCTGCCGCCATGCCGAACACTGTTGCTAAAATAAAAACCAGGAGATACAGCCATGCAGCTTAACACAAACTTCGCAAAGCTTCAAACCAGTTACCTTTTCCGTGACGTTGCCCAAAAGACCGCTGCCTTCCGCGTGGAGAATCCCTTTGCGGATATCATCAGCCTTGGCATTGGCGATGTAACGCGCCCCTTGCCGCCGGCCGTAATCGCTGCGCTGCGTTCCGCCGCAGATGATATGTCCGACGCACGGACCTTTCAGGGTTACCCGCCCGCCTTTGGCTATGATTTTTTGCTTGAGGCAATCCGCGAAAAGGACTTTCATTCCCGCGGCGTAGAGTTGGACGCAGATGAAATTTTCGTCAACGACGGCGCAAAGAGCGATACCGCCAACATCGGCGATCTGTTTGGAACGGACAATATCGTTGCCGTTTGCGACCCCGTATACCCAGTCTATGTTGACGCAAACGTAATGTTCGGGCGCGGCGGCGAACTTATCGGCAACCACTGGACGCACTTTGTCTACTTGACGGGCACACCGGAAAACGGATTTTTGCCCAATCCGCCCACCGAGCATGCGGATATTGTCTGTCTGTGTTTTCCGAACAATCCCACGGGCGCGTCGATTGACCGCACGGGTCTTGCACGCTTTGTTGGCTGGGCTAATGAGCACAACAGCATTATTCTTTATGACGCAGCCTACGAGGCATATATCACGGACGACAAGCCTCACTCCATTTATGAAATTCCCGGCGCAAAAACCTGCGCGATTGAGTTCCGCTCCTTCTCCAAGACAGCGGGCTTTACGGGCGTGCGATGCGGTTATACTGTGGTTCCTAAGGCGCTTGTGCGTGGCGGTCAGTCGCTTAACGCGATGTGGGCGCGGCGACAGTCTACCAAGTTTAACGGTGTTTCGTATGTGACGCAAAAGGCAGCGACAGCGGTGTATTCGCCAGAGGGTGCGGCGCAGTGCCGCGAAACCATTGCATACTACTTAAACAACGCACGCGTGATTTTTGACGGCTTGACCTCTGCCGGACTTGCCTGCTGGGGTGCGAAAAACTCACCGTATGTGTGGTTCCGTGCACCGTCCGGCATGACGAGTTGGGAGTTGTTTGACACCATGCTGCGTCAGGCACAAGTGGTCGGTACGCCGGGCAGTGGTTTTGGCCCGGCGGGAGAGGGTTTCTTCCGGCTCACGGCGTTTAATACGGCGGAGAAGACAATTGAAGCTATCACGCGCCTAAAATCATTATTTTGATTTGTCAGTCCTAATCTTTTCATTTTAAAACTTTCTTCTACACAGTTTATGCCGAAATGTTAATAGGAAAACGTGCTAACAATAAGGTAATGCTTGGGCGGGGTAAAGGAATTACCCCGCTTTTTGCTGTTCTTCGGGTGTGTTGACCGCGACAAACTCTAAAATCCGGCGGTATTCGTCCGCAAACTTGAAACGGATGCTGATGTCGTCGCCCTCGTAGATTTTTATGTGGTCTACAAGCTCCGTCAAGACTTCGTGTGTGAGTCTGTCTATGTTCTGATACTTCTCAAAGGCGGTGATAAAAGGGGGACTCGTCTATGCCCTTGTCAATCTCCGTCTGCTTCGCTTTCAAGGTGTCTAAAATCGCCTGTTGCAGACGCAAAAGTTGAGCATTTTCAGACACTCAGAGAGGTTTACGTTATCATCAGCCAGTCGACATGCTGAAATAGTCGGAGCCAATCTTCACTCTACCAAATGTGGAAAATCCAGCAGAAAGAAGCAAGCCACCAATCGAATAATCGTATGTAGAATTGATTTGCCAAACGTTATTTTGGCTCATTTCATCTGTTACTGTTTTTCCGCTGATTGACAAACCGCCACCCGTGGCGCTTGCGGAAATGCCGCCGATAGATGACACCGACATGACGTTTTTGTGCAAGACGTTATCCGCATTGTATGGAGTTGAACCTAACCATCTGGTCGATGATGTGCCAACCCAACGGCATCCTGTGAATCCGCCGCCTGTCCAATTGAAACTGTTGGAGAATTGGGTTGTGGAAGAGCTTCCGCTGTGGTTCAAGGTTTTTGAACCAGACATCGCACTTGCAGAAAGTGCGAAAACTGCTGTTAAGATGGGTCCAGCCGCCAAATTCCTCCCACATTGGTATCATCCTCCTTTTCTGCTGAGAGCGTTTTTCGCCCTTTGGCATTTGCTTATCTGAGAACGCAATCTGTAATCTGCGTTCGAGATAGCTTTGGTTATCGCATTTTTTGTTTACGGAAACAAGTCCGTTATTTGAAGTTGAATCTTCCCAACCAATATTACCTAGGAATATTTTCCCAACAAAAAAGTGTAACAGATGTGACATTCGATCTCTTTATAATTTAGAGTTATAAAGAGAATTTTATATTTTTTTTATAATTTGTTTATTCTTTTCCGTGATATCATTGTGCAAAACCCCATCGGATATCACAGAAATCTTGATTTAAGTATAGCTGTTTGTTCTCTCATTTTTATACTAATCAAAGACACATTTTTCCCTTTTTCATCACTTGTTGTTACTTTTGACAGTTTAACACCGGCGATTTCCAGTTCTGTTTTAGTGGGTATTTTATCAAGCATCATTCATGCATACTATTCTTCTGAAATTAAAATTACTGAGGCTATTCATTTTGATTAGTTCAAAGTATGAGCATAAAATGTAAACATTTTGTAAACTTTGGACATTCTTCCTGACAAATCTTATCCTATCATATTAAGTGCTAAATATCCACACCTAGAAAACTGCCAAACAATGCCGCTGTGGCGCCGTCCAGCACGGACCCACAGATAGCAGGTATAGCTAGGACAGCGCAGCGCATTAAATGTTCGCGCAGACCTTGCCAGCTATCCGGAAAGCACTTATTTTTTGCCGCGAAGCCAAATGCCTGTGCACTGTCCATGTTTTCTTTGCATATCAGCAGTAGCCCGAATATGGAGAAAATTGCTCCGGGTATCATGAGCAATAAGCTGCCGCTTAGCCCTCGCAAAGCGAATTCACTATAAAGTTTGCCACAAATTACGCCAAGTCCTAAGCCGCGCAACAGAGGCAGACAGCCAATCAGCGGCAGCCCGGCGGCGGAAAGCCCCAACAATATTGAAGCAATGATGAATCCAACATTGCCAAGCAGAGATGAACGCAAAACTGCCGCGAACGCTTTTTCGGCTCGTAAATCCAGCCAGGCAGTGAAGAGCGAATCGCATTGCTGTGCAAAAAAACCTTCACCTACTTTACCCAACCGTGCACCGGAGAGCATACCTGCCAAAAACAATGCCCATAGCAACAGTAAGCGCCGATTATTCATGCAACCGCGCACTGTTTCTTTCAAAAAAGGCAGAGGACTGCCAAAGCCGCTGCTTTCTCTCGCACGTAGGCGATAGCGTGGTCCGGCGGTTCTTCGGCGATTGTGGGCGTTACGGCGGAGCATGGCGTTCCCTCCTAATTTATTGTATTGCTGTTGTGATAAGATATGCAGCCTGTCCGATTTTTAGAATAGCATATATAGGCGCGTTTGGGCGCAGACTACATTATACAAGCAATATGTAATGAGGTGCGGCCATGACTAAAAATAACGCCAACAGCACCACGAAAGCTTTGCGTATATATTTTCGTGCGGCATTTGTGGTTGCTCTGCTGACCGGCGTGGGCGTAGGTATGCTTTTGGCGGAGGAAGGCACACGGCGCGTTGACGGCGCTCAGCCTGAAAACATTGCGGTGCTCTCATCTCAGGACAAAAAGGTTGAGTTGCTTTTTCCCCGGAGCGAAACAGTATTGCAGCTTCGCCTGCCTGAACACACATTATGGATGGACATGCTCCCGCCGCCGATTGGTAATGCCATTTGGTTTGGGCGCGCGCTGCGTGAATCAATTATGCCTTGACTTGCGTCAATTCCTTTGCGCTTGAAAATCACTGTAAAACATGGTAATATGAATCTCGGTTAAGTGGCGGCGGAACGTGAAGCATAGCAAAAAAATCGGCTCGGATATGTTTGTGTGCTGTTGGTTTTGGTGGCTGTCGTGTGTATTATATACCATGCATTTTTTCTATGGCGCATTTGCCTAAAGGTGAATTGATGGACTCTGTAATCAGCCCTTCCGGTAAGTGATAATAACACAAAAAAAGCGCAAAAATATCTATTGGAACTACCACGAGGACTGGGCGGAGCTTGTTTGGTTTGACGAAACAATTATATTTATAAACAACAGGCTTACGCTGAATGTTGAAAAAGAGAAATTCGACTTTAGAAATACTAAAGCGCTGCCATCGCCCTCTGCGTTGCATCTTTTCGCCCGCTGTGGTAAAATATGCAACTGGGAGGGATTGAAATGGACACACTTATTCGCAGGATTGAAGAAACAGGTAACCCAATCGTCGCGGGGCTTGACCCCATGCTGGAGTACATCCCGGAGCACCTGAAGGAGGAAGCCTTTGCGCGCTTAGGCAATACGCTTGAGGCAGCCGCAGCCGCAGTCCTTGAATACAACGAAGCGCTGATTGACGCACTTGCGGACATCGTTCCGGCGGTAAAACCACAAAGCGCTTATTATGAACGCTTTGGCTGGCAGGGCTTTCGTGCTCTGGCGGAAACAATCCGCTATGCAAAGAGCAAGGGGATGTTCGTTATCACCGACGCAAAGCGTAATGATATTGGCTCGACAATGTCAGCATATGCGGCGGCGCACTTGGGATCTGTCGATGTCAACGGCACCGCGATTGTGCCTTTTGGGGCGGACGCGCTGACGGTCAATGCTTACTTGGGCAGTGACTGCGTAAAACCATGTCTCGAAACCGGCAAAGACATCTTCGTGCTCTGCAAGACATCTAATCCGTCGTCCGGCGAGTTGCAGGATTTGCCGTTGAATGGTGTTGCACTGTATGCCGCAATGGGCGATTGGTGTGAGAAGTGGGGAGCGGACAGCATTGGCGATTACGGCTATTCAAACGTTGGCGCAGTTGTGGGTGCAACGTACCCGGCACAGCTTGCCAGGTTGCGTGAGCGCTTGCCGCACACCTTCTTCTTGGTGCCGGGTTATGGGGCGCAGGGTGGCTCCGCCGCAGATATTGCCGGTGCGTTCGATAAGCAGGGGCGCGGCGCAATTGTCAATTCTTCGCGGGCGATTTTGTGCGCGTGGAAGACAGCGAACACGTCGCCTGAGGATTTTGCGCTCGCGGCGCGTGCAGAAGCGCTTGCAATGGGGGAGGCATTGCGTGCAATCAAAAACTAGGCGAACTGATACGGCATATTTCCATATGACCAAAACAGTTATCGCACGTTCGCAATTGCCGGCGACCGTGCGATTGATAATCATTGTCAATTAGATTTATTGGCAGCCACAGCCACCACAGCCGCTGTTCCAAGCTCCCCATTCGCCGGCGCCATTGCAGCAGTTGCAACCGTAGCCGTACCCGCCATTGTAGCCACAGGTAGGTGCAGCTGGTGTATTACAACAGGGCAGCTTGGCACAGCGCAGGCAGAAGCAAGAGCTGTTAACGCCATTGATTTTGCAGCAGCCGTTGTCATAAATGCAGCAGCAGTAGCTCCGGCAATTTGTACGGTAGCCTGCGGGAGCACTCGTGCAAGTCAGCGTGTAGCAGCCTGGGCACACACCTTTGAAGAAACACCAGCCGTTTTCGTCGGAGCAAGCGCTGTAAAATTTGCCGCACTTTTTGATTGTGCACACACAGCCGGGCAGCGGATTGCCGCCGCAGTCTGTGCAGCGAATCGCCGCGTTTTGCCCCGCAACCTCTTGCCAGACCTTAACTGTCTTCCAATAACCGCCGCAGCTGTTACAGCCGCCCGTACAGCCATTTCCGCAATTTCCGTTACACATTGTTATCATCCTTTGTTTTCATATTCGCGGCTTGTCCACGTCGCATTACACTCTATGCCAAACGGCGTGGTGCTGTTACTAAAAGTTGCTTTTTTGGTTACCCTAATCCGGAAGAATAATCACCAGGGGGAAAACATGGATGAGAAAAAATTACTGACTCGGGAAAACGGCGCGCCTGTTGCAGACAACACCAACACCCTCACCGCTGGAGAGCAGGGTCCGGCATTGCTGCAGGATGTGTGGTTCCTTGAGAAGATGGCGCACTTTGACCGCGAGGTTATCCCTGAGCGCCGAATGCACGCCAAAGGCTCCGGCGCGTATGGCACATTTACCGTCACGCAGGATATTACGCAATACACCAAGGCAAGCGTGTTTGCACAGGTTGGCAAGCAAACCGAGACCTTTGTGCGGTTTAGTACCGTTGCGGGTGAGCGCGGCGCAAGCGACGTTGACCGTGATATACGCGGCTTTGCCGTCCGCTTTTATACTGACCAAGGCAACTGGGATTTGGTCGGTAATAATACGCCCGTATTCTTTTTGCGTGACCCTAAGCGCTTTCCTGACTTAAACCACGCAATCAAGCGTGACCCTAAGAGCAACCTTAATAATCCGCAAGCGCGCTGGGATTTTTGGAGCAGTCTGCCCGAAGCGCTGCACCAAGTGACAATTACCATGAGCGACAGAGGGATACCTGCCAGCTTCCGCCACATGCATGGCTTCGGCAGCCATGCGTTCAGCTTTATCAACGCTGAAAATGAGCGAACCTGGGTTAAGTTTCACTGGAAAACACAGCAGGGCATACAAAATATTACGGATCAGACTGCCATGAAAGTCAATGAACTGACACGCGACAGCCATCAGTTGGATTTGTTCCGCGCCATTGAAACCGGCGAGTATCCACACTGGACGCTTTATGTCCAGCTGATGACCGAGGAGCAGGCGCTTGCACATGGCGAGAATCCATTTGACATTACGAAAGTATGGTTTCATGCGGATTTTCCGCTGCATGAGGTCGGTGTAATGGAGCTGAACCGCAATCCCGAGAATTATTTTGCGGAGGTAGAGCAAGCTGCTTTTAATCCGGCGAACATCGTGCCCGGCGTCAGCTTTTCACCGGATAAGCTTCTGCAAGGGCGGCTATTTTCCTATGGCGATGCGCACCGTCACCGCATTGGCGTCAATGTGCGCCAAATCCCAGTCAATATGCCGCGTGTGCCTGTGCATGATTATCATCGCGATGGCAAAATGCGGGTGGACGGCAACTTTGGCGCAACGGTCAGTTATCAACCTAATGGGGCAGGGGAGTGGGCACAGCAGCTTGATGCTCAGGAGCCGTCATTGCCGCTGTTTGGCGACGCCTACAGCTACGAGCCAAAAGACAATGCCAAGGACGACTGCTTCTATCAGCCGGGCCAGCTTTACCGCCTGATGAGCGAGAAACAAAAGCAGGCGCTGGTGGATAACACCAACGCCAACATGTGCCAGAATAATATATCAGTGAGCCTGAATGTGCGTTACCGCCACGCAGCGCATTGCTACCTTGCGGATCAAGACTATGGCACACGCATTGCAAGCTGTATGGGGCTGGATTTGCAGAAAGTAATGGCGCTTTCGCAGCTTTGCCATGCGGATTTGATGGCGCAGACAGCATAAAACTTCTTGTTGCTGAACGCTGTAAACCCCACATTGTAATTTATCAGTGGGGGCTTACAGCGTTTGCTGAAAAATTCAATTGCATTGCAGTATTTTTAAGTCAAGACATCCGATTTTCTAAAGTAAGTTAAATCACGCTCTTACCGCCCATATAAGGACGCAAAGCCTCAGGGATTTTAACGCTGCCATCTGCCTGAATATTGTTTTCCAGCAAAGCAATGAGCATGCGCGGCGGCGCGGCAACCGTGTTGTTGAGTGTGTGTGGGAAGTACGTCCCGTTTTCTCCTTTGACGCGAATGCCAAGCCTGCGCGCCTGCGCGTCGCCCAAGGTAGAGCAGCTGCCGACCTCAAAGTATTTCTGCTGGCGCGGACTCCAAGCCTCCACGTCACAGCTCTTGACTTTCAAGTCCGCAAGGTCGCCGGAGCAACATTCCAAGGTACGCACGGGTACATCCATGCTGCGGAAAAGCTCAACTGTGTAGCTCCACAGCTTGTTGTACCAATCCATGCTTTCCTCCGCAGAGCAAATAACCACCATCTCTTGCTTTTCAAATTGATGGATTCGGTATACGCCGCGTTCCTCAATACCGTGTGCGCCAACCTCCCTGCGGAAGCAAGGGGAGTAGCTTGTCAGCGTTTGCGGAAGCTGTGCCGGGCGCAGGATCGTGTCAATATAGCGTCCAATCATGCTGTGTTCACTGGTGCCGATTAAGTACAAATCCTCGCCTTCAATTTTGTACATCATGTTTTCCATTTCGGCGAAGGACATAACCCCGGTGACCACATTGGAGCGAATCATAAACGGCGGCACGCAGTATGTGAAGCCCTTGTTTATCATAAAATCGCGCGCATAGGTAAGCACCGCAGAGTGCAGACGTGCTATATCACCCAGCAAATAATAAAAACCGTTGCCGCTGGTTTTGCGTGCACTGTCCAAATCAATGCCGCTGAGCTTTTCCATGATATCCACATGGTATGGTACCTCGAAATCCGGCATGGCAGGCTCGCCGAAGCGCTCAATTTCTACATTTTCACCATCGTCTTGACCGATTGGAACGGAAGCGTCAATGATTTGCGGTATGCCCCGCATAACAGTATTGAGCTTTGCGGAAAGCTCGTCCTGCAGCTTGCCAAGCTCTTCCATGCGCGGCGCAATAGCGGATACCTCCGCCTTGGCGTTTTCGGCTTCGTCGCGTTTGCCTTGCGCCATGAGCGCGCCAATCTGCTTGCTGACGGTGTTGCGCTTGTTGCGCAGTCCGTCCGCCGCCGCGATGGTTTCGCGCAGCTTAATATCCAGCGCTAAGGCTTCGTCCACAAGTGGGAGCTTTGCGTCCTGGAATTTTTTGCGGATGTTTTCACGCACAGCATCGGGGTTTGTGCGCAGGAATTTGATGTCGATCATTATTTGTTCTCCTTAATTTCAATTAAGTTTTGCGGTGTTAATTCTTTAGCTTCAAGATTTCCATATTGCGATGATTGAAATAATGAATGCCATCAGCGCAATTAAGCCAGAAAAAACAGATAAAATAAAATTTTTGTCATTAAAATGCTCCATTTCGCGGGAAGATTGCAAAGACATTATTGATATGACAAAAACCATAAACACGAAAAGAAGCAAAAAAATAATTATAAAAATGTTAAGTAAAATTTCATTTATGCCGTTCCAAGTGACATTGAATGTGTAATAAAAAATGAATATGATGGAAAGAACAAAAAGCAAAAAACCTGATACGGCAACTGTCTTCAATATTAAACTGCACAAAAACCCAAAAAGAGCTGTGGTCATTCGTTCTTCCGTTTTAGCTTTTCTGGTTAAAATCTGCCCAACAACTTTGAAAAAATAACATATTTTATGGTCGTTGTTTGTGGTAATAGCATTGTTTTCAGCTTCAATTTCAATGGCAGTGTTGGCTTTTACAATTGCCGCAGCCAGTTTGTCATAATCAATCTTAACATTCACATGGACAGATTGGCGTTTTCTGTTAATCACACATTCTCCTCCCGCAAATCCAGCACAATTTCATCGTGCGCCAGTTCCAGCTTGCGCAGCGTGACACCCGCCGCGTTAAACATACGCCGCGCGGCAATAAAATCCGGCTTTTCCGCGTATTTGTCAGATAGATAGCACACCTCGTGTATGCCGCTTTGAATTATCGCCTTGGCGCAGTTGTTGCAGGGGAAAAGCGCGGTATAAATCCGGCAGCCCTCCAGGTTGCGTCCGCCGCTGTTGAGGATGGCGTTCAACTCCGCATGACAAACGTAAAGGTACTTGTTGTCCGCACCGTCACGCTCCCAAGGGAATTCGTCATCGCTGCAACCGGTAGGCATGCCGTTATAGCCTACGGACATAATGCGGTTTTGTCCGTTGACAATGCTTGCGCCAACCTGTGTACTGGGATCCTTGCTGCGTCGCGCCGAGAGCAGCGCCAGCCCCATAAAATATTCGTCCCAGCTGATGTAGTCGCTGCGCTTCATGGTATGCCTCCATTTGCTGTGCTGGCTACAAGTATAGCAATTTTTGCGCGTTTTTGCAAGGTTTCAGTCATACTTTTGGGTAAAGATCCGCGCAAAACAACAAATTCAATGTGAAGTTTGCCGAAAACTGAACTATTCCTTGACATGCAACACTGCATATCAAGGAATAGTAACTTATCGCCTGACGAAATGAAAACAAGCGCTTATTTTGGGGTGTCGGATCAGTGGCGTGCCTGCTATCCCTTCTCAAGTCCGCATTGAACGCATCCGCCAATATGCTTCACCCTGTCGTGCACCTCGGCCGTTTTGGCATCGTTAAAGCGGTCAAGTGTGCCGACTAGGTAGCCGGTAATCCGGCGTATGCGCTCAAACTTTGGCTGGTTACTCTCTTCGTGCCGTCCGCATTTGGGGCATTCATCGCTAATAATCCCCGTGAAGCCGCACACCGGGTCGCGGTCAACCGGGTGGTTCACCGAGCCATACCCCATGCCGCTTTCCGCCATGCAGCGGATAACCGCCTCGAATGCCTCAAGGTTTTGTGTCGGGTCGCCGTCCATTTCCACGTAGCTGATGTGCCCGGCGTTTGTCAGTGCATGGTATGGCGCTTCAATGCGGATCTTATCGAATGCATTGATATCGAAGTAAACCGGCACATGGAAGCTGTTTGTGTAGTATTCGCGGTCAGTCACACCGGGAATGACGCCGTATTTTTTCTTATCAATCCGCACAAAGCGACCGCTTAATCCTTCCGCCGGGGTGGCGAGCAAGGAGAAGTTGCAGCCCGTCTTTTCGGCTTCCGTGTCCATGCGGTCGCGCATATGGCTGACAATAGAGAGACCGAGGTTCTGTGCCTTCCGGCTCTCGCCATGGTGCTCACCAATCAGGCACTTGAGTGCTTCCGCCAGCCCGATAAAGCCTACCGAAAGCGTACCGTGCTTGAGAACCTCGCGCACCTCGTCGCTCTGCTTTAGGTTTTGCGAATCTATCCACAAGCCTTGGCCCATGAGGAAGGGATAATTGCGCACGCGGCGTTTTGCCTGAATCTCATAGCGCTCCATTAGTTGGGCAATGCACAGGTCGATTTTGCGGTCAAGCTCGTCAAAAAAGCGCTCCACACTGCCATTTGCATGGATTGCAATGCGCGGCAGGTTAATAGATGTAAAGCTCAAGTTGCCGCGTCCGCCGGTCGTTTCGCGGGATTTATCATATGTGTTACCGATGACGCGCGTGCGGCAGCCCATGTAGGCAACCTCGGTGTCGTAGTCGCCTTTTTTGTAATATTGCGCGTTGAACGGCGCGTCCATAAAGGAGAAATTTGGGAACAAACGCTTGGCGCTCACGCGGCACGCAAGCTTGAAGAGGTCATAGTTGGGGTCGTCTTCATTGTAGCTGACGCCGGCCTTTACGCGGAAAATCTGGATTGGAAAGATAGGCGTTTCGCCGTTGCCCAAGCCGTCTTCCGTGGTCAGCAACAGGCAACGGATAACCATACGTCCCTCGGGGCTGGTGTCCATGCCATAATTGATGGACGAGAACGGGATCTGTGCGCCGGCGCGCGAGTGCATTGTGTTTAGATTGTGAACCAGCGCTTCCATTGCCTGAAAGGTGGCGCGCTCGGTTTCTTTAATAGCGTACCGTGCGGCAAAGTCCTGGCACCTTGACGCATCCTCCGCAGATAACCCAAGCTCACCTGTCAGCAACTGAGTTTCCGCTTCTCGGTAACCATTGTTACCCGCAAGCACAGGCGTTTTGCCGATTTTATCCGGATATCCGGCAATTTTACTCTCCGCGTCCTCAATGCCCAAAAGCAACTCCAGCGCTTTGGCAAGGTGGCGGCGGTAATGCTTTGTGTAAGTTTTTGCGACGCCGAACGCCATGCCATAATCAAAATTAGGTATGCTCTGCCCACCATGCTGGTCGTTCTGATTGGCTTGAATCGCAATACACGCCAGTGCGGAGTAGCTTGCAATGTCGTTTGGCTCACGTAAAAAGCCGTGCCCAGTCCCAAAGCCGTCCTTAAACAGTTTGATGATGTCAATCTG
This sequence comes from Oscillospiraceae bacterium, assembly GCA_031267965.1. Lineage (GTDB taxonomy): Bacteria > Bacillota > Clostridia > Oscillospirales > Acutalibacteraceae > WRKY01. Next base: position 27,898 of record JAIRYC010000087.1, read on the forward strand.
GCAGCAGGTGGTCGTCAGCGTGAGGAAATCCAGGTCATGAATATGTATATCACCATCGCGGTGCGCCTGCGAATGCGCCGGGTTGAGTATAAACAGCTCGTTGAATTCCTTTGCGCTCTCCTGACCATATTTTAGCATGGTGCCCATAGACGCCTCGGCGTCTATGTTGGCGTTCTCGCGCATGACGTCGTTTTCTTTGGCAGATTGGAACGTCAGACCTTTAAAGGTCTGCATGAGACGCGTATTCATGTCACGCACGCGATTGCGCTCATTGCGATAGAGCATAAACTTTTTCGATGTGCGGAAATGTCCGTTCTCCATCAGGACGCGCTCCACCATGTCCTGAACTTCCTCCACAAGCGGACGTGTAACACCGGATTCATTAAGACGATCCACTACCTGTTGTGTCAAACGTTCGGCGGTTTCCCGGTCGTTGCCTCCCGCTGCCTGCGCCGCGCCAAAAATGGCGGCGGTAATCTTTTGCTGATTAAAAGGAACCTCACGCCCGTCTCTTTTCAGGATTGATGTTATCATAACCTATATACCCTCCTGCACACAATATATTGTGGTTAGGTTTTGGTGTGCCCGCAAATTATAGTACATAAGCGACGTTTTATTTTTCCATATTAGAAATAAACAAAAAAAGTTTTCCACTTACTTTCTTTTTCCGGGAAAAGAAAGTAAGCTAAAGAAAAGAGAAATGACTAAAGGGTACTACATTGCGGAGCGGCGCGGAATTGCGGTGCAGGTATTCCGTGATTCGAACTTTGCGACTAAAGGCAAGGTCGGAATCATGGGCAGTGAGCGTGTCGGCGGTGCTTTGGTTGACCTTGCTGCTGTTAAGGCACTGGAAGTTACCACAGGAGAATAATTTGTGCTAAATATAGCACAAAAGGAGGGGAAAGCAATGGCAACAACTGACGAACTGCTTGTTCGCGTGAAAACAAACCTGATCCTTGAAACAAATGAGGATGACGAACTGCTGAAGTTGATTATTGAAAGCGCGGTTGATTATGCAGAAACCCGGCTTAACGTACGTGTTAAGTACGGTTCGCTGCGTCAAATTCCGTTGCGGGTGCGGCAGGCCATTGTCATGCTTGCCTCTCATTGGTACGAAAGCCGTGACGGAAGCACAGGCGGATTTTACGCGGACAATCCGGCAGCAAGCACAAAAACCATGGAAGCCGTGAACAACTTGCTGGATTCGGCACGGAGGCACAGCTTATGAGCTTTGGCAAAATGCGCTGCCGGATTCAAATACTGGAGATTAAGCATCCAAAACATGCTTCCGGCACTGCGGCAAGCGAAGAAAATGTGCTTGCTTCCGCTCGTGCATTCCGTGAAGACCGGCACGGCACAGAAATTTGGGCAAACCGTGCTGCATTCAGTGAGGCAACAGCACTGTTCCGCTTCCGCCTCTGCTAAATCGCCAGTTGCGGAAATCACATTGCTCCAAGCATCGTAGGCATACTCAGCCACCACGTTGCCATCTGCATCCACAATCGCCGTGATGTCCCCCTGCAAATTCTTCACATAGAAGTATTGTACGCCGTTGAGATTAAACCCTACATCACTAAATTTCATCATGTCTTCGCCTGTTTTTTGCCCAATCAATACATCACCCGCCCATGTGTACTCGGTGTTGTTTTTGCTGGTTCTAAGCCCATTTACGTCATAAGTATACACATTGCCGTCAAAACTTGCAAGCCTGCGCCCATCCCACGTCAACTCGTGCCCGGCGTAGCCTCCATGTAGTGCGTCATCAGGAAGAGCGTCATGCCGCTCTCTCGCCGAATATTGCGCAGAACGCGCCACATGTCCTGGCGAGTCCTCGGGTCAAGACTGGCCGTCGGCTCGTCAAAAAAAAGTACCTGCGGATTGCTCCAAAGCGCCCGCGCAATCTCCGCCTTGCGCCGCTGACCGCCGGAAAGGTTCTTTGTGCGCTTCTTGAAGCAGTCCTCAAGTGAGAGCAGCTGTACAACTTGGTCAAAGCGTTTTTTTCTTGCCGCCGCAGATTGCGGATACATCGCCCCAAACAGCAGAAGGTTCTCCTCAACCGTCAGGACGTCGTCAAGTATGTTGTTCTGAAAAACCGTGCCCATTTGGTCCTTGAAGGCGCCGTATCCCTCGCCGGAGCCGTATAGGATATCGCCCTCATCGCTGTTCAGCAGACCGGTGAGTAGTATGTTGATGGTGGTGCTTTTACCCGCGCCGTTCTGACCTAAAAACGCAAATAAACTGCCGCCGGGCACGGTAAAGCTCAGGCTGCGCACCTCAATGATTGAATGCATAGCGACTCCATTCCGACAGTTAGAGAGCTTGCGGTAATTCTACCAGCCAGCACAACTATTGTCAACCATATGATAAAAACAACCGCGCGCACATGTGCGGAATGATAGGCGCTGAAATGCGTGCATCGTATGTTTTTGCGGAACCAAACATAAAGCGTGTCACTTTGTCCACAACGCGCTTGCCCCGCATGGCAGCGCAGTCCCCGCAGCCGTCACGGGCAACCCAATCTCGTCACAATCGACAGAACCGCCGCGCTTAGCGCCTATCTCCGCACGCAGTATATACCCCATTACGCTCGGTGAAAGTCCCGTTGTGTAGCTGTTGACTAAAAAAGCCGGCGCATCGTCGCTCAACAAGCCGGCGCACGCGCGTATCAGCGGATGAATCTCCGTCTCCAGCTTCCAAATCTCGCCGCCCGGTCCGCGCCCATAGCTTGGCGGGTCCATGATGATTATATCGTATTTGCCGCCGCGCCGCAGCTCCCGCTGAACAAATTTTGCGCAGTCGTCCGCCAGCCAGCGTATCGGCTTTTCCCCAAGACCGGAGCGTGCCGCGTTCTCCCGTGCCCACTGTACCATACCCTTCGCCGCGTCAACATGCGTGACCGCAGCCCCGGCTGCCGCACAGGCAAGTGTCGCCGCGCCGGTGTAGGCAAACATGTTCAGCACCTTGACCGTGCGGTTCGCTGTGCGGATAATGCCCTGCAGCCGTGACCAATTCACCGCCTGCTCCGGAAAAACGCCCGTGTGCTTGAACCCCATACACTTCAAGCCAAATTTCAGGCTCTGAGATTGCGGGCACGCCCAACTGATTTCCCATGGCTCTTTGAATTTTTTTATGAATTGCCAACTGCCGCCGCCCTTGTCAGACCGGGAATAACGCGCATGCGCCCGCCCCCAAAGCGCGGTGGCCTTGGGCGTATCCCAAATCACCTGTGGATCCGGGCGCACGAGAACAACATTGCCCCAGCGCTCCAACCGTTCTCCGGAGGAGCAGTCGAGCAATTCATAATCCATCCAACTGTTGGCAATGAGCATTTTCGTCTCCCGTTGATGATAACGTTGTCCACCGCCGCCGCTCTTCACAGGCAAGCAGACCTTCAAAAATTCTTTTGTTTTCTTTCTTTCAATATAGTAGTAGTCGTAGGGACTGTTGAAAGGCAGAACAATTGTTCTATGCCTTGATATTACCAACAAAATCGAACATATGTTTTCAACATGCCATTGTGGAAAACATAAAGTTATTGGCTGCCAATATATGGTGATGTTGATCATGTGGAAAACTCCACTGTGGAAAAGAATAACTTGGCGGAAAATTCGAACGTTCGTTCGCAAAGGAGTTAAAGAACATATCCGCATCCCATGTTTCAGGGTTCGTGTGGATCTTTTCAACGATAGCTCTATACTTCTGCTCACTGTGTATTACGGTTTCCATATAACCTCGCTGCCAGACGTGTTCACCCTGCGCATGGCGCATTTCGTTTACCGCTTTTGTCACAGAGCCTTTGAACAGCCGCGCGGTTGTTGGGACTGATCCCGGTGTTGAGCGTCCGAAGGCTTCGGTTATTGGCTCAGTAATCAGAGACAGGGGCACGTCATGACGTGCCCCTGCATTAAACGCGCACCCAAACTCAATAATCCCGTGAATGCGGTTAGGCATAAGCACAAACCCGCGCAACCTCACGCGGGGAAAATGTAAGGAAATCAAGCGCCAAGCCTGTAAAACGCAGGCGCCATAGTAGAAACAAACATTTTACCATCAATCATCCGACCAAAGGACTGCTGCCAGTCATAGGTGCAAATGGTCAGGAAATAGAGTCCGTCCCGACTGTAGTCGCAATCCTTAAGACGAATGCCGCGGCGGTTGAAGTCGGACATAAAGGATCTCAAACCTCCATAATCACCGGTAAAATCATGGGGTTGCGTTTTGTGCGCTCAAAAAGCAGCTGACCTACAGCATCGCGTATTTTGTTCTTGATTGCCTGCAGCTCAATCATGTTGTTGTTTACGCAAAGGTTCACGACTTGTGCGGCAGCCCTGCGCGCCGCCGCAAGCATCTCCTCCGCCTCCTTGACATATACAAAGCCGCGTGAGAAAACCTCAGGGCCGGCAACCAGCTCGTAGGTTGCGCTGCTGAGCGTCATGGAAATGACCATAATGCCGTCCTGAGCTAAAAGCTTGCGGTCGCGCAGAACAATGCTGCCCACGTCGCCAACGCCAAAGCCGTCCACAAATACGCGGCCGGCAGGTACAGGGTTGCCTAAACCAAAACCTTTGCTGCTCACAACAGCGACCGCGCCGTTCTCAGCAATCAGTACGCGTTCTTTCGGCATCCCCATCAAGAGAGCCAAGCCCGCATGCTTGCGCAAATGCTTCAGCTCACCGTGTACAGGGATGAAATATTTCGGATTCGTCAGCCCGAGAATGAGCTTGAGCTCCTCTTGGCACGCGTGTCCGCTGACGTGTACGTCGTACATCTTCTCATAAACAACCTCCGCGCCCTTCTTCATCAGTTCGTTGACGACGCGCCCGACTGTCTTTTCATTGCCGGGAATTGGCGTTGCGGAGATAATCACGCAGTCCGTTGCGTGGATTTCAATTTTGCGGTGCTCGCTGAACGCCATGCGCGCCAGCGCGCTCATCGGCTCACCTTGGCTGCCCGTGGTGATGATGACCAGCTTGTCGTCCGGATAATTCCTCGCCACGTCCAGTGGAATCAATGTGTTCTCAGGTATTTTGAGATAGCCCAGTTCCGCGCTGATTTGTACAACGTTCTCAAGGCTGCGCCCGCTAAGCGCAACCTTGCGGCCAAGACTGCATGCCACGTCGATAATCTGCTGTACACGATGAATGTTCGACGCAAACGACGCCACAATCAATCGCCGTCCCTCCGCCTTGCGGAACAGTGTCCCAAAGCTCTCGCCAACAATGCGCTCACTCTGCGTGTAGCCCGGGCGCTCCGCGTTTGTGGAGTCCGAAAGCAGACAGAGTACACCCTTCTTGCCCAACTCCGCAAAACGCGCCAGATCAATCATGCCGCCGTCAATGGGCGTGCTGTCGATTTTGAAGTCGCCCGTCTGGATAATCACGCCCTCGGCAGTGTGAATCGCCAGTGCCAGCGCGTCCGGGATTGAGTGGTTTACGTGAATAAGCTCTACCCGGAACGCACCCAAATACAGCGTCTGACCCGGTTCAACCTCATTTAGCTCGGTCGTGTGGTGCAGGCCGTGCTCACGCAGCTTGCCGGTAATCAGACCGATCGTCAGCCGCGTGCCGAATACAGGTATCTTGAATTCTTTTAGAAGGTAAGGCAGCGCGCCAATGTGATCCTCGTGCCCGTGCGTAATCACAACCCCGCGGATTCTGTCGGCATTGCGCGCCACATAGCTGAAGTCCGGTATGACTAAATCTACGCCCGGCATGTCCTGGTCCGGGAATGCAAGCCCGCAGTCAACCAGCAGCATGTCGTCGCCGTATTCATAAAGCGTCATGTTTTTGCCGACTTCGCCCAAACCGCCAAGAAAGGCAATCTTTACCCCGCCGGCAACCGCAGCTGCGGAAGCGGCATTCATAGCGGGTTCAACTTGCTCCGTCGCCTTGCGGCTGTAGTTGGCGCTGCGGTTGGTTCGGCGTGGCGCGGCGGCAGAACCCTGTGCCGCTGTGTCATTCGTCTTGGCAGAGGATTTTGGCGGCCTGCCGCGGCGCGGCGCCGCCAGGGTGGCAGGAGTGCCGTTAACCGCGTCGAGCGACTTTTTGCCGCCAACGCTTGCGTCTAAAATTTTTGCGCCCGGTTTAAGGATCTGCTCCAGTGGTGTTGTGGGGATTCTGTCGAGTGGTCTTCTGCCCATATAATTGCTCCTTTGGTGTAGACGGCACACATATGCACAGGCGGCTAATGCCCCTGTACCAGGCGTACCAATAGATTTTTGTATCGTAACCGCCTCCGGCGCGATGGATACCGGGCGGTAGATAGTCAATATTAGATTGAATATATAATGTAAAGCGCAAACCACGCTGATATAACATTTAATTTTTCTCACTTTTCGCACTTATATAATAGTATACCATAATGGGCAAAAAAATGCAAGAGGCACAGTGGCACTCGACCGCCAGGGGCAACAGCAATTACTTTTGTGAAAAGAGAAGAAGAAGGAGCTTATCGGGATTAAGAGCA